>JAZGFQ010000022.1:0-4477 GCA_036479635.1 Arenicellales bacterium | reverse complement strand
AGTTCTCAGCCGTAGAGATTGGCAACCCGCACGCGGTGTTTGAAGTGGCTTCGGTGGCAGAGGCGCCCGTCAATAGTTTAGGGTTATTCCTGCAAGCGCATGATTTATTCCCTGAGCAAGTGAATGCAGGGTTTGTTGAGCGGCTGTCGAAATCTGAAATAAACTTACGCGTGCATGAGCGCGGTGTGGGCGAAACAAATGCGTGCGGCAGTGGCGCTTGCGCGGCCGTGGCAGCGGGGCGAAAACTAGGGCGTTTAGCTGCTAAGGTAAAGGTGAACTTGCCTGGCGGTAGTTTACAGATTGAATATGAAAACGTGGGCGGCTCGGTATTTTTAACGGGGCCAGCTGCAACGGTTTATCACGCAGAATTAGCAAATTAAATTATTGAATTGAAAAATGCCAAAAGCAAAAAAAGTAACGAAACCAGAAGTAGATGAAGCACAAATAGCGGCATGGCTAGAAAGCACGCCTGATTTCTTTGTGCGTCACCCAGCCTTACTCGCCAAGTTAGATATCCCGATGGAAACGGGTGCGGCGATTTCTTTGCATCAGTATCAAGTACGTATTTTGCGTGATGATAAATCTGAGTTACTGCAAAAATTAGCGGCGTTGGTGAAAAATGCAAAAACTAATCATAAAATCCATTCTGATTTATTAGCCTTAGCAGGCGAGATGATTAGTATTGCTCGGCAAGATGCGGCTTTGGATGAATACTTGGAAAAAATGCAGAAAAGCTTTTCTTTATTTGCGGTGAAGTACGTGGATAAAAATAAAAATAAAGCGGACTTTAAGCGCGTTAAGACGGCACTGGGCAAGCAAGAAATATTATGTGAAAACAGCGCAGATTCTGAACTTTTAAAAGCGCTTTTTGAAGCGGATGCTCCAGCGGTTCTATCTGCAGCGATCATGCCCATCATGGTTGAAAAGCAATGTGTGGCTTATTGTGTTTTAGCGGCCGATGATGCAGAACGATTCACACCTGGCATGGGCACAGATTTTCTTAAATTACTCGCTAATTTAGTGTCTGCCACACAAGATACGACCATTGGTTGAAGCACAAGCCCAACTTGTAGCGTATCTAGATTTTCTGGCGCATGAGCGCTGCATCTCAATGCATACGGTTAAAAGTTATCAGCGAGATTTAACTAAATTATTACACTACACCGAGACACTAGGATTGCAAACGTGGGCGGAGATCACTCCAGAAATAGCTCGGCAGTTCCCCGCCAAGTTACACGCTAAGGGCTTAGGTGGGAAAAGCATTCAGCGGGCTTTATCCGCCGCGCGGGGCTTATATCAATATTTAATTGAACGCAATGATTATGCGCTGAACCCTTTTATCGATGTGCGTGCACCTAAGGCACAGAAAAAGTTGCCGAACACTTTAAATGTAGATGAGATTGACCAACTTTTAACTGAAATATCATCGAGCACTTTGGGTTTAAGAGATCAAGCGATCATTGAACTTATTTATTCCGCAGGGATGCGTTTATCTGAATTAGTCAGTGTGAATTGGCAGGATGCAACGCAAGGCGTCGGCATGATAAAAGTTACGGGCAAAGGTAATAAGCAACGTATGGTGCCGATTGGCAGGAAAGCCAGTGCCGCCATTTCAGCATGGTTAGCGGTGCGTTCAAGTTTGGCTAAGGCCGATGAAGCGGCCTTGTTTGTTAGCCAGCGTGGCACGCGTATTTCGATGCGCTCGATACAATCTAGGTTAGATTACTGGGCGCGTAAAACAGGCCTTAATCGTAAGCTCCACCCACATATGTTACGGCATTCTTTTGCCAGCCATATTTTAGAATCCAGCGGTGATTTACGCGCAGTGCAAGAACTGTTAGGCCATGCGAATATCTCAACCACCCAAATTTACACACACTTAGATTTCCAGCATTTAGCAGAAGTCTATGACAAGGCGCATCCCAGAGCGCGCCGCTCTAAATAATATGAACCGACTAAAAACTATTTTTTTATGGGTGTTATTGGCAATCATTGCCTTTGTCGTCTTTGGATATTTTTCGGTCTATCGTTATCCACGTTTGACTTTAGACCCAAGCCCCAAAGCGCAACAACTCACGTTAGCATCAGGCACTCAGCTGGCTTTTAAAGGAGCGTATTTAAAGCGAAAGGGCCTGGCTGACTTCCGGGCATTTACGCCTGATGTACAGCTCCAAATTCATTCAGGCGAGCAAAGTGATTCTGAAATTGTTTTGCAGATAGAAAATATTCATCCTCAAGCAACGTTGCACATTGAGGGGGATTCTGCCCAAATTCAAGAAAGCTCAGAGGGTTTATTGCGCAAGGTTTCTCTGAAAAATATTCCGCCTAAAACCAAGGTGAACTTAACTTGGCGTTTTCCTGAAAAGCCCTCATATAGGTTCGCAGCCATCGGCGATACAGGCGGTAATAAGGAATTGAGCTGGGGCTTAATTCGTGCACAGCAACTCGGTGCAGATTTCGTTTTACATCTAGGCGATGCCTATTACGACAGCGATGAGATTGGGCAAGTGGGCGCGCGCATGAATCAGTCGAGCATCCCTGTTTATACCGCAAATGGTAACCATGATTTTCGTGGGCCAGATGGTAATTCTATTCAAACGTTCTTACAAAATGTAAGCCCATTAAATGCTCGTTTTTCATTGCTTGGGCATTGCTTTCTTAACGTAGACACAGGGGCGTATATGTTTCCGCCGAACAAGGGTGGGCGCGCCACGTTATTGGCCGCTGAAATAAAGGCACAAGCGCAAAACCCTCAAGCGTGTAAAGACTATATCGTGTTTACACACAAACCCATTTTGTCAGATTTCATTGCCGAATTTCCGCAACGTGAACACAGCTTGCATGGCTATGATGCCAAACCTTTGATTAAACAATTACAGGCGTTAAAGAATGTCACTATTATCGCAGGGCACATACATCAAGATTTTGAGTTTAAGCAAGATGGGTTGCGCACGATTGTGACGGGCAGCGGCTTGGCGCAGGCAGATTTGATGGAAGGTGAATACCGCGCACAAATTTTATTGGGTGATATTGTCGCAGATGCGTTTGTAAAAACCCAATGGGCGCGTAATAAAATGCCGATGGCATATCATTGCTCTAAAAAGGTTGCGCGGTCTATTTTAGAAGACGCCCCTGAAAAAGCAGGCGTACTCGAGCAGGTTTGCTTAGAAAATTAATTAAGGGCAAAAAAGGCGACTGCCTAGCCGTCCTTTAAACTAAGCGTTATTGTGCATCTCAATTGATTCTAAAATCTCACGCTTGGCCGCTTCAACATCGCCCCAGCCATGAATTTTTGCCCATTTGCCAGGCTCAAGATCTTTATAGTGCTCAAAGAAATGAGAAATACGATTCAATAGCTCGCGTGGTAAATCACGCAAGGTGCTGATGTCTTGATAAAGCGAGGTGAGCTTATCGGTTGGAACCGCGATGATTTTATGATCTTCACCGCCATCATCTTCCATGTTTAAAACGCCAACAGGGCGGCAACGAATAATTGAACCGCTGATCACAGGCAGAGGCGCGATCACACAAACGTCAATTGGGTCACCATCACCGCATAGAGTATTAGGCACATAACCATAGTTGCAAGGGTAGTGCATGGCCGTGGCTAAGAAGCGATCGACAAACATCGCGTGAGTGTCTTTATCGACTTCGTATTTAACGGGTTCTCGATTTAATGGGATCTCAATGATGACGTTGATTTCATCAGGGACTTGATTGCCAGGTGTAATACTTTGTAAAGACATGATGGTTCGTATTTAAAGAATTTGAGGCGCGATTTTACTAAAAACACACCACTATTTCAGGAATAGGCGCATTAAATAGCGATTATTCCCCTAAATAGCCAGACTATACTGGCTTTCACTGAATTTCATAGATCGTTATTTTGTCACGTTCCCAGCGTTTTTTAAAGCGCTGCTCAGGATTATTGGCAATATGCGCTCGTAAGGGCGTGGAATAGAAGCTGGATGTATTTAATACGTTCTCAGGCCAGTGCCGAGATACCTCGCCCGTTTCGCTAAAACCACCGCTGCGATCATTCACGATAAGCAGCCAATCTTTATATTTTTTGAGCGGCGCAGCTTGGTAATCGTCAAAATTAATTTGCCGCATCCCTCGTTTTAAGAATTTATATTGATAGGTTTTGTGCTTTGTCATGCCGCTTAAAACATAGCCTGTGACGGGGTCAGTTAGGATAGATGTTTTACGAATATCATTTTGGTTTAAATAATCCAGCATATCTTGCCAATAGGTATATTGCTCGTCTTTATCGGTTTTGGCTAAGGTCATGCGGCTGTTATTGTTTAAGCCGCCGAGCGGTAAGAGTAATGCAAATAAAGCTAAGATGGCTAATGCTGACAGCGCCTTATTCCAGAGCGTAGAGGCGGATTTAAAGGCCTGATACAGCCACACTAACAGCAGGCCCGCAACGAAATGTGTGGGTACGATATATAACATGCGCCACAATGTGTGCACG
>JAZGFQ010000021.1:0-6391 GCA_036479635.1 Arenicellales bacterium | reverse complement strand
CTTAACGTAATCCGCGTGTCCTGGGCAATCAACGTGCGCATAGTGACGATTCGCCGTCTCATACTCAACGTGTGCCGTTGAGATTGTGATGCCACGCTCACGCTCTTCAGGGGCATTATCGATGTCTGCAAAAGCTTTGACTTCGCCGCCAAATTCTTTCGCCAATACATTGGTTAATGCCGCTGTTAGGGTTGTCTTACCATGATCCACGTGGCCGATTGTGCCAACGTTGACATGCGGTTTGTTTCTTTCAAATTTCTCTTTAGACATAATCGTTACCTCGCAAAAATCTTGATCTTAAATTAATTCGTTAATGAGCTTTAAGCCGCCAAACTAGCAACCATGTTGCTTGGTACAGGCATATATTTTTCAAACTGCATTGTGTAGTTAGCGCGGCCTTGCGTTGCTGAACGCAAAGACGTTGAATAACCAAACATTTCGGCTAAAGGCACTTCTGCCTTAACCTGCTTTCCAGATGGCGTGTCTTCCATACCTTGAATCACGCCTCGACGCGCGTTAATGTCACCATTAACCCCGCCCATATAATCTTCTGGCGTCACCACCTCTACCGCCATAACAGGCTCGAGTAGCTGAGGATCTGCCGCACGCGCACCGATACGGAACGCCTGAATCGCCGCCGCTTTAAACGAATGCTCTGATGAATCCACATCATGGAACGAGCCGTCATATAAAGTGGCACGGATGTTAAGCATGGGATAACCCGCTACCACACCCGATGTCATCGCTTCTTCGATGCCTTTCTTAACCGACGGAATAAATTCTTTCGGCACCGAACCCCCTTTGATGTCATCAATAAACTCAAAGTTCGGCGCATCAGGCTCATCGCTTTTCGGCAATGGCTCAAAACGCACGAAGACATGGCCAAACTGACCGCGCCCACCTGTTTGCTTAACGTATTTTGACTCTTGCTCAACCATTTTCGTAATGGTTTCGCGGTATGATACTTGCGGCTTACCCACATTTGCATCTACATCAAATTCACGGCGCATGCGGTCGATAATAATATCAAGATGTAACTCACCCATGCCCGAAATAATTGTTTGCCCAGACTCTGCATCGGTATGCACGCGAAAAGACGGATCTTCTTGCGCTAACTTACCCAATGCTACGCCCATTTTCTCTTGGTCTGCCAATGTTTTTGGCTCAACCGACTGAGAAATCACAGGCTCCGGGAAGTCCATGCGTTCTAAAATAACTACATGACTAGGATCACACAAAGTATCTCCTGTCGTCACTGTTTTCAAGCCAATCGCAGCAGCGATATCACCCGCACGTACTTCTTTAATTTCTTCACGGTCGTTAGAATGCATCTGCAATATACGACCGATACGCTCTTTCTTTTGCTTAATCGAGTTATAGACGGTATCACCCGATTTCAACACACCCGAATACACTCGGAAGAACACCAACTGCCCCACAAATGGGTCAGTCATAATCTTAAAACCCAAGGCTGCAAATGGCGCATCATCTGCCGCCGCACGCGTCGTGGCCTCGCCATCTGCGCTCTCACCCTGAATCGCCTTAACATCAAGCGGGCTTGGCATAAAATCAACAATACCATCTAACATGGCTTGCACGCCTTTATTCTTAAATGCAGTGCCGCAAAAGACCGGTATCACTGCATTGACCAAGGTAAGCTTACGAACACCTTGTTTAATCTCATCCGCACTTAAATCGCCTTGCTCAAAGTACGTTTCCATCATCGCCTCACTTGATTCAGCCGCAGCCTCAACCAACTTCTCGCGATAACCTTGAGCTAACTCAAGTAAATCAGCCGGAATGTCTTTCTCTTCGAAAGTCACACCTAAATCTTCTTTATTCCAGTAAATTGCCTTCATCTTGACTAAGTCAATCACACCTTCAAAATTCTCTTCAGCACCTATTGGTACTTGCATTGCCACCGGGTTCGCACCCAAGCGCGTTTCAATTTGCTCTAATACGCGAAAATAATCAGCACCGATTCGGTCCATCTTATTCACAAATGCCATACGCGGCACTTCGTATTTATCGGCCTGTCGCCAAACCGTTTCAGACTGCGGCTCTACACCACCCACCGCGCAAAACACTGCGCAAGCACCATCTAGTACGCGCAAACTGCGCTCGACTTCGATAGTGAAGTCAACGTGGCCAGGTGTATCAATAATGTTAATGCGATGCTCGGCATTATTCTTATCCATACCAGACCAGAAGCAAGTCGTCGCTGCGGAAGTAATGGTAATGCCGCGCTCTTGCTCTTGCTCCATCCAGTCCATGGTAGCATTGCCATCATGGACTTCGCCAATTTTGTGTGACAACCCCGTATAAAACAACACACGCTCAGTGGTGGTCGTTTTACCCGCATCAATGTGCGCCATTATGCCCACATTACGATATCGGTTAAGAGGTGTTTGTCTGGCCACGATCACTAGTTTTATAAGATAACAATATAAAAACTAGAAACGAAAATGTGAAAACGCTTTGTTTGCGTCTGCCATTTTATGCGTATCTTCACGCTTCTTAACAGCTGCACCACGCTCTTCAGCCGCATCGGCCAATTCGCCTGCTAAACGCAACATCATGGTTTTCTCACCACGACGACGCGCCGCATCGACCAACCAACGCATTGCCAAAGCAACTTGACGCGAAGGGCGTACTTCAATCGGAACCTGATAAGTCGAACCACCTACGCGACGACTTTTCACTTCAACTGAAGGGCTTACTTTTTCAAGCGCCAAGTTGAAAATCTCAACTGGATCACCTTTGCCGCGCTCTTCAATAGAAGTTAAGGCACCATACATGATGCGCTCAGCAACAGATTTTTTACCATCTGACATGATGGTATTGATGAACTTAGCAATCGTCTGATTCTTATATTTAGGATCAGGCAATATTTGTCGTTTCGGTACTTCGCGTCTTCTAGGCATAACTCTATAGCATAGTCTCTATGACCTAAGCCAAAATTCAAAACTGAACTTTAACTTACATCGTTAATAATAAATTTTAAAATCGAACCACCCTATTGACCACTCGCAAATACTGCTAGTGGCAACTCCTATTGCAGTGACTCGTTTAGCTAGGAGCTTATAATCTGCGTAATAACGCTTTGTTATGACGCAATTGTTTGCTTTCTTTTTTATTCGCTCAAGTCTTATGACTTAGGCTTTTTTGCTCCGTACTTTGATCGACCTTGACGACGATCTGGAACACCTGACGTATCTAACGCACCACGCACAACGTGATAACGAACACCTGGTAAATCTTTCACACGTCCGCCACGAATCAGCACGACCGAGTGTTCTTGTAAGTTGTGTCCTTCGCCACCAATGTAGCAAGTCACTTCGAATTTGTTAGTTAAGCGAACACGCGCCACTTTACGCAAAGCCGAGTTCGGCTTCTTAGGCGTTGTAGTATATACACGCGTACATACGCCTCGTTTCTGCGGGCAAGCTTCTAGCGCAGGTACATTTGATTTCTGTATCTGCTTTTTTCTAGGCTTTCTAACCAGTTGGTTAATCGTTGGCATTGAAAAATTCTGTATAAACTGTTAAAAAATATTCGCACCTAATGAATGCACCGAGCATCAAAAGGGTCGCGAATTCTAGGCACTTCCACCATCACTGTCAATGATTATATTGAACATCATTTTAAATAATCGTGGCTTGCCCAGCGCTAAGTTAAATATGTATCAGCAATCAATCATTGACCGCGTTATCGCTACCGTCTGTAGGGGCATCATCGCCAGACCCACCTGTCGTTGCCAATTCTTGCGCAATCAACTGATCTAGGTCCATGTTGCTCGAAGCCAAGCGCTCCGCCCTTAAACGTGCCCGCTCTTGGTGATAAGCCAAGCCTGTGCCTGCTGGCACTAAACGTCCCACAATGACATTCTCTTTTAGGCCGCGCAAATGATCGACCTTGCCATTAATAGACGCTTCGGTTAATACCCGTGTTGTCTCTTGGAATGATGCAGCAGAGATAAATGAATTAGTTAATAATGACGCTTTAGTAATGCCTAGCAATACAGGCGCCCATTCAGCCAATTTCTTACCCTTCTTGGTGACCAACATATCGTTATTATCTTGGACGTGCGCTTTTTCGACTTGCTCGCCAGGAAGATAACCTGAATCACCTGGATCGGTAATACGAGCCTTTCTAAGCATCTGACGCACGATAACCTCGATATGCTTATCATCGATTTTTACACCTTGCAAACGATAGACGTCTTGCACTTCATCAACGATATAACTCGCCAATGGCTCAACACCTCTGAATTCCAGAATGTCAGATGCCACTGGCGACCCTTCAACCACTACTTCACCGCGCTCAACCACTTCACCTTCAAAGACAGCCACCGTACGGGTTTTTGCGATTAAAGTTTCAATACTCTCACCGACATCATTGGTGATCACCAAACGTTGCTTGGTTTTAGTTTCCTTACCAAAAGAGACCACACCTGAGGCCGAGGCCAGCATAGCAGGATCTTTAGGCTTGCGCGCTTCAAATAATTCAGCTACGCGCGGCAAACCACCTGTGATATCACGGGTTTGTGTAGAGGCTTGTGGAATACGTGCAATCGTATCACCGATATGAATCGCAGCGCCGTTATCAAACTCAATCACCGCACCTGGCGGCAATTGATAACGTGCAGGTAAATCAGTACCCGGAATCTTTGCAGGCTCGCCGTTTTCTTCCATCAGCTCGATGGTCGGCTTGATATCCTGCGCAGAACCACGACGCTCTGAAGGATCACGCACTACATAAGTAGACACGCCGGTTAATTCGTCGGTTTGCTTGTTCACTGTGACATCATCGATGAAATCAGTAAAGACAGCCTTACCTGCGACTTCAGTTACAATCGGATGAGTGTGCGGATCCCAGTTTGCGACGATATCGCCCACGTCCACTTTATCGCCATGGGCGACTGATAACACAGCACCATACGGCAATTTATGACGCTCACGTTCTACGCCATGAGCGTCTTGTACTAATAATTCACCCGAACGCGTTGTCACGACGGCTTTCTTATCTGTGTTCACGACTGATTTAACGTCGCGCAAGATAATCTTACCGGCAGTTTGCACTTCAACATTACTGATGACCGTGCCTGCTGATGCCGCACCACCGATGTGGAACGTACGCATGGTTAACTGCGTGCCAGGCTCACCGATTGATTGCGCTGCAATCACGCCCACCGCTTCGCCTTTGTTAATCTGGTGGCCACGGCCTAAATCACGCCCGTAACATTTAGAACATAAGCCATAACGGGTTTCGCATTTCACTGCAGAGCGCACATCGACTGAAAAGATATTCGCCGCATCAATTTCGATCACCGCTTCTTCATCGATCATTTGATCACGAGAAACAATCACTTCGCCTGTTGCGCCATTAATAACATCTTTAGATGGGAAGCGACCTAAAATTCGCTCACCCAATGGAATCACTACCTCACCACCTTGTACCAAGGCTTCTTTAGTCATACCAATTTCAGTTTCGCAATCATCTTCAGTGACCACTAAATCTTGACAAACATCCACTAAACGACGCGTTAAATAACCCGAGTTTGCTGTTTTCAATGCCGTATCAGCTAAGCCTTTACGCGCACCGTGAGTAGAGATAAAGTATTCCTGAACGTTCAAACCTTCACGGAAGTTCGCTTTGATCGGTGTTTCGATGATTGAACCATCTGGCTTAGCCATCAAGCCTCGCATTCCCGCTAACTGACGAATTTGCGCATGTGAACCACGCGCACCTGAATCCGCCATCATATAAATTGAGTTAAAAGACGCCTGCTCTACGGTCTCACCTTCGAGCGTAGTGGCGTTCTCAACGCCTAAATGGTCCATCATGGATGTCGCCACTTTTTCTGTGGTTCGTGTCCAGATATCAACCACTTTATTGTAACGCTCGCCATCGGTTAATAAACCGTTGCTGTATTGCCCTTGAATCTCTTTTACTTCGCTTTGCGCTTCATCGATGATGGCAGATTTCTCTGCTGGAATCTCCATGTCATCTAAGCAAATAGAAACACCCGCTTTCGCTGCCATTTCAAAACCTGCATACATGAGCTGATCCGCAAAAATAACCGCTTCCTTTAAACCAATTTCGCGATACGCATAATTGATTAAGCCTGAAATTTCTTTCTTCTTAAGCGGATTATCCAACAATGAAACTGGCATACCCTTAGGCAAAATATCGGTCAATACCGCACGACCAGCAGTGATGTCTCGCAATTTTGGCTCAGACACACCGATAATCTCACGCAAACGCACTTTGATTTTAGCGTGATATGACAACTCACCCATTTCAATCGCGCGGCGCACTTCAGCAGTGTTACCGTAGTAACTACCTTCACCTTTAGCGCCAATGCTTTCGCGTGTCACATAATAAAGCC
>JAZGFQ010000020.1:0-2613 GCA_036479635.1 Arenicellales bacterium | reverse complement strand
TGCGTTCACTCGGTTTTCGGGGTGAGGCTTTGCCGAGCATTGCCTCAGTTTCACGCTTAACCATAAGCTCAAAAACAGAAGAGGGCGAGCAAGGCTGGGCGTTGACCGATGATGGGCAAGAAGATTTTGTAGAGCCAGAACCGGTTGCCCACGCCAAAGGCACGACCATTGATGTGCGTGATTTATTTTATAATGTCCCTGCGCGGCGTAAATTTTTAAAAACAGAGAATACCGAATTTAAACATTTGACCGATGTGGTCAAGAAAATATCGCTGAGCAATTTCCAAATTGCAATCAACCTACGCCACGGGCAACGCAATACGCTAACGCTACAACCTGCAAAAGATCGCGCGGGTGCGGATAGGCGCGTCGCTGAGATTTGCGGCCCTGCGTTTATGGAACAGTCGCTTTATTTAGATTATGAAGCGGCTGGGCTAAAACTTTGGGGCTGGGTTGGCTTGCCGACTTTTTCGCGCTCACAAGCTGACTTACAATATTTTTATGTGAATGGCCGCATGATTCGAGATCGCCTCGTCACCCACGCAGTGCGCCAAGGTTATAAAGATGTGCTCTACCATGGTAGGCATCCTGCTTATGTTTTGTTTTTAGAAATGGCACCAGAAAAAGTCGACGTAAACGCGCACCCAACCAAACACGAAGTGCGCTTTAGAGAAGGGCGCTTAGTGCATGATTTTTTATATCGCACACTGCACAAAGCGTTGGCTGATGTGCGTCCAAATGTGGAACAAGATGCCCCAGATTTGCCTGCGCAAGGCAATCAATCTGCCTCGTTTCAGTATACGCCCACGCAGCAAAATTTACGTATCCCTGTTTCTAATACAATGCCAAAAGGGCAAGTGGCAGAGCAGATGGCAATTTATGGGCGCATGCACGAAGCCCCAGAAACTAGCGCTTCATTGGCTGGCGCGCCGTCAAAACTCCCACCACTTTCAGAGGATTTCTCAAAAAGAATGTCGGCACAAGCCACGGCATCCATGCCAGTCGATTCATCGCAACAAACAGGGCAAGTCCCACCACTCGGTTTTGCTGTTGCACAATTACATGGCATTTATATCTTGGCAGAAAATGCCGAAGGCTTAGTCGTAGTAGACATGCACGCCGCGCACGAGCGAATCACTTACGAGCATTTAAAGAAAAGCATGGCGGAAGACACTGTGCGCTCACAACCCTTGCTGGTGCCAGAATCATTAGCGGTCAGCCAGAAAGAAGGCGACTGCGCTGAAGAATTTGCCGAGACTTTTAAACAATTAGGTTTTGAATTAAACCGCTTGGCGCCAGAAAAATTAGCCATACGCGCCGTCCCCAGTTTATTAAAAGAATCCAATGTCGAGCAATTAGTAAGAGACGTACTCTCAGATTTATTAGAACACGGCAGCAGCCAACGCATAGAAGAAGAAATCAACGAAATATTATCCACCATGGCATGCCATGGCTCAGTACGCGCCAACCACCGCTTAAGTATTCCTGAAATGAATGCTCTGTTACGCGATATGGAAAGGACGGAGCGAAGTGGGCAGTGCAATCATGGGCGACCTACTTGGACGCAGATGAGTATTGAGCAGTTGGATAAGTTGTTTATGCGTGGGCAGTGATAAGTATTAAAAGCCTAAAAAATATGAATACATACACCAAATGGTGTATGATACACCTAAAAATAGGTGGTTTATTATGTCAAAAGTACAAACAAGCCTTCGTATAGATGAGGATTCATTGATCGAAGCAAAAGCAATTCTCAATTCATTAGGAATGAATTTTACTGAGGCCGTAAATGTATTTACCAGCATGGTCGTTCAGACTAAGGGCTTGCCTTTTGAAGTTAAAATACCCAATAAAGAAACCACAAAGGTGATTAAAGAAGCCAGAGAGGGTGTTAACGTAGATGACTTCTCATTTGATGAAATCAAATGAAACTTAGGCGACACCGTACCTTTATTAAAGAATTTAAAAAGGCAAGACTAGCTGATTCTCAATTTGAAAAATTTATCCAGTTTGCAAATCTCCTTAAAGAAGGAAAAATATTACCTGCTGAATCTAAAGATCATTCGCTAACAGGTGAGTATCAAGATTGTAGAGAGTTTCATCTTGGAGGTGATATTTAATCATCTATCTTGTAAATAATGCAACTGATGAAACAATACTATTGAGAGTAGGCACTCATTCACAATTGTTTAAGTGATGATGCAATTTATTTCTTCGGAGGATGAACTTAGGCGTTAGATGTTAAGCCTCGGAATATTGTTTGAGTTAACAGATGCTTTATTCTTAATTTTTTAGCTCATAAGCTCTAACCCCTGCGCCAAATAGTCTCCGGCCCATTATCTTCTAGTAAAATACCTTCGGCTTGCAATTCGTCACGAATTTTATCGGCGTTTGCCCAGTCTTTATTGTTTTTTGCGTCTTGGCGTTGTTGGATTAGTTTGTCGATTGCATCGTCGCTTAATCCGTCAGCATTATCATTGCCACCATTAAACCAGTTTTCTATGGCATCTGTGCCGCCTTCCATTAAGCCTAGTTGATTGGCGAGTTGTTGCAGGAGTGCACCTGAGTTTGCGGCTTCGCTGCTGTCTTTGGCTCGATTAATGTCGCGGGCTA
>JAZGFQ010000019.1:0-4750 GCA_036479635.1 Arenicellales bacterium | reverse complement strand
TGTCGTCATTGCGAGCAAAGCGCGGCAATCTCGTCACAGGAAATATTGTCATCACGAGTATCGCCCTGGGGTTGCCACGCTTCGTTCGCAATGACAATGTGAAATTATTTGTGCTGCCTAAATGATTCATTCAGGTATCATCAGCGCCATGAGCACTAAATTCAACCTACATCAAGATGCCAATATCACCCTGATTCGTAGCTATGCGAACGGCAAATTGATGATCCAAGAAACCGAATACACCCACAGCGTTATTGTAACATCTGCGGGCATAATGCATTGGCCTTTAAGTGGGTTAGACGCTTTATCTGATGCTGATTTTGCGCCTATATTTAAACTGGGGTATCAACCTGATATTGTCTTACTCGGCACAGGCGAGCGGTTAAGCTTTCCAAGCCCGAAGCAAACTCAATCATTGCTTAACGCCCAGATTGGGCTAGAGGTGATGGATACTGCCGCAGCCAGTCGCACTTATAACGTATTGGCCGATGATGGGCGAAAAGTGGTGGCTTGTTTAATCGTTTAAAGCCGTGGCGTGTTATTGCAAACCCATATTTTGCTTAGTCACAATACGATCAATCGCCGCGCCCATGCTGGCACCTACTTGCTTTGAGAACGTCTCCATCCAATCGACGACAGGCGTGTAGTCTACTTGCGTTTCAATCTTTAATATTTCACGCAGGGCATAGCCCATCGAGCCAATGTGATCTACCAAACCCAGTGTTTTCGCTTCTGAACCATTCCAAACCAAGCCTGAAAATATATCCGCGCGATCTGCCAAGCGATCACCGCGCCCTTGTTTAACGGCCTCAATAAACTGCACATGGATTTGATCCACTATGCGCTGCATATACGCCGCCTCAGCAGGGTCTTGTGGCAGAAATGGATCGAGCATGGCTTTGTTATCACCTGCAGTAATTAAACGCCGTTCAATACCGAGTTTTTTCATGGCATCCACCGCACCAAACCCATTAACCACCACCCCAATAGACCCAACCAAACTGGCTTTAGAAGCGACGATTTCATCAGCAGCCGATGCAATAAAATACGCAGCGGATGCGCCGATGTCTTCGATCACTGCAATCACTTTTTTCTCGGGGTAAATCACCTTTAATCGGGTGATTTCATTATAAATACGCTCAGCTTGAACAGGGCTGCCGCCTGGACTGTTGATTTGCAGAATAATGCCTTTAGATTGCTTGGCCTCAAACGCAGATTGCAAAGCCGATTCAATTTGATCCGCATCAATCTCAGCGCCCGCCATCACCAAGCCTTCCAAACTGATCACCGCTGCATGGGGTGTCACGCCTTTAACCAACCCCCCTAGCTTATCTTTCATAAAATAAGGCAACACAAAAATTGATAGCACAATCAAGGCCAATAATAAACGGCCAAAGGTTTTCCAACGCCGCGCACTGCGCTGCTCTTTGATTAAATCTTGGCCAAGCTTTGAAATGGATGCTAAGCCCTCTTTTACCGCATGTTCGCCGAGTTCACTGTCTTTCATTGTTTTGCTTGATAGAATAATTGATCGGCTTCAAACGCCACTTTTACCGAATTTAAAGATTGCCCTTGGCAGGGCCCGCTCACGCACTCACCCGTAGTGGGGTTAAACATCGCGCCATGGGTTGAGCACACTAAGAATTGCCGCTCATCATCAAAAAACTCGCCAGGCGTCCAATCCAATTCCACGCCTAAATGCGGGCAACGATTTTCATACGCGTAAGCTTTATCTTCAAATTCAATGACAAAGCCCGGCTTGATACCCACCTTTGCGCCCTCTTCAGCCTCAGCTTGAAGCTTCTTAAGCGCGCGCTTGGATAAACTTTCATCGGCATATTCAAAGCGCACGCCTTTACCGTCAGACAAATCAGCGCGCACACCAATATTTTTTTGTTTGCTCATTAGCATTTCAACTTAACTGGCAAAGTTATCAAAAAAAGATTTAATCTTGCTTTTCCAGGAGCTACTTTGTGGTGAGTGTTTTTCACCGCCTGCTTCCAACAAGACCTTCAACTTCTCCAATAGCTTTTTCTGTTCAGAGCTTAAGTTCACAGGCGTTTCGGTTTTAACTTTGATGTATAGATCACCCACGTTCGCTGAGCGCACGTTTTTCACGCCCTTGCCGCGCAAGCGAAACACGCGGCTCGATTGCGTACCCGCAGGGATTTTGATCGAAGCGCGGCCGCTTAGCGTTGGCACTTCTAAATCACCGCCCACTGCCATAATCACATAACTCACCGGCACTTCACAGTGCAAATCATCGCCTTCACGCTCAAAAATATCATGACGTTTAAGATGCATTTCAACGTATAAATCGCCCGGCACTACGCCCGAGCCGCCGCCCTCACCTTCGCCCGACAAACGCACTTGATCACCTTCATCCACGCCCGCAGGGATTTTAACTTTAAGGTTTTTCTCCTTGCGTACTTGGCCTTGGCCACCGCAGGTTCCGCATGGGTCTTTAATTTCTTTGCCCGTGCCGCGGCATTGTGGGCAAGCTTGCTGCACCGAGAAAAAGCCTTGTTGCATACGCACTTGGCCTTGCCCTGCGCAGGTTTTACAAGTAGTGGGTGTGGTGCCTTTTTTCGCGCCCGAGCCATCACAAGGTTCGCAAGCGCTCATGCGCGGCACACGAATTTGTTTTTCAACGCCTTCTACGGCTTCCTCTAAGGTGAGCTCAACGCGGATGCGTAAATCCGAGCCGCGCGCTTGGCGCCGCCCACCTTGGCCGCCGCCGAACATATCGCCGAATACATCACCGAACATATCGCCAAAACCACCCGCACCACCCTGCCCGCCGCCCATACCAGCAGACTGATCCACGCCTGCATGGCCAAATTGATCATAGGCCGCGCGCTTTTGCTCATCTTTTAAGATGTCATAGGCTTCTTGAACTTCTTTAAATTTTTCTTCAGCAGAAGCATCGTCCTGATTACGATCAGGATGATATTTCATCGCCATTTTGCGATAAGCTTTTTTAACCTCAGCTTTTGAGGCGGTTTTAGACGCGCCTAATACTTCGTAACAATCTCGCTTTGCCATACTCTTCTCTAGTGTCGATCTTTATAAGGTCTCAAAATAACATACGCGCTCAATGCTGCCATTGAACGCGCTTATTCTTAAACCAATAAAAAGTTTATGCCTTTTTATCGTCTTCTACTTCTTCAAACTCAGCGTCGACAGCTTCTTCTTCACTCATCTCAGCATCGACAACATCTTCGCCTTCTGGCGCTTCGCCTTCCGCGTTCGCTTCAGCATAAGCCTGTTCAGCGACTTTCTGCGCAACTTCAGACAAGCTTTCTGTCTTCGCATCGATATCCGCCTTATCATCGCCTTTTAAGGCTTCTTCAAGATCAGTAATCGCCGCTTCAACCGCTGTTACAGTGCTGGCATCGACTTTATCGCCCAAATCTTTTAATGATTTTTGCGCTTGATGTACCAAAGATTCACCTTGGTTTTTCGCATCTACCATCGCACGCAACTCAAGATCCGCATCTGCATTTTCCTCAGCATCACGTACCATTTGCTCGATCTCTTCATCGCTCAAACCAGAGCCTGCCTTGATCACCACTTTATTCTCTTTGCCCGTGGCTTTATCTTTCGCAGTGACGTTCAAGATACCGTTAGCATCGATGTCTAAAGAAATCTCAATTTGCGGTGTACCGCGTGGCGCAGGTGGAATCTCAGACAAATCAAAACGTCCTAAAGACTTATTATCTGACGCCATCTGACGTTCACCCTGCAAGACGTGCACTGTCACTGCTGGCTGATTATCTTCTGCCGTTGAGAAAATTTGCTGCGCCTTCGTTGGGATTGTGGTGTTTTTCTCGATTAACTTCGTTAACACGCCACCTTGAGTTTCAATACCCAAAGATAAAGGCGTGACATCTAGCAATAAGATATCTTTCACTTCACCCGATAACACGCCACCTTGCACTGAAGCACCGACTGCAACCGCTTCATCTGGGTTGACGTCTTTGCGTACTTCTTGGCCAAAGAATTTTGTGACCGCCTCTTGCACTTTAGGCATACGCGACTGACCACCGACTAAAATCACATCGTCAATTTCACTGGCACTTAAGCCCGCGTCTTTTAATGCGGTTTTGCATGGATCAATCGAACGCTTGATTAAATCTTCAACCAAAGCTTCTAATTTAGCGCGCGAAAGCTTAATGGTTAAGTGCTTAGGGCCGCTGGCATCTGCCGTAATATAAGGCAAGTTGATTTCAGTCTGGCTCGCTGTTGATAACTCAATTTTTGCTTTTTCAGCGGCTTCTTTTAAACGCTGCATCGCTAAAGGATCACCTTTTAAATCAAAAGACTGATCTTTCTTGAATTCCTCAACCACATAATCAATCAAGCGTGAATCGAAATCTTCACCGCCTAGAAAAGTATCACCGTTGGTGGCCAACACTTCAAATTGTTGCTCACCGTCTAAATCTGCAATTTCGATGATGGAAACGTCAAATGTACCACCGCCTAAATCATAAACCGCAATGGTTTTATCACCGGTGACTTTATCTAAACCAAAAGCCAACGCCGCTGCGGTTGGCTCGTTGATGATGCGTTTTACTTCTAAGCCCGCAATTTTACCCGCATCTTTAGTGGCTTGACGCTGTGCATCGTTGAAATAAGCAGGTACTGTAACGACCGCTTCGGTGACTTCTTCGCCTAAATAATCTTCCGCAGTCGATTTCATCTTCTGCAAAATTTTAGCTGAAACTTCTTGCGGAGACATTTGCTTGCC
>JAZGFQ010000018.1:0-3985 GCA_036479635.1 Arenicellales bacterium | reverse complement strand
GTCGATATGGCACACGTTGCAGGTTTAGTGGCAGCAGGCCAATATCCCAGTCCAGTGAATATCGCAGACGTGACCACCACCACTACGCATAAAACCCTACGCGGGCCGCGCGGTGGTTTGATTTTGGCCAAAGCCAATAAAGAGATTGAAAAGAAATTAAATTCAACGATTTTCCCTGGTATTCAAGGCGGGCCGTTGATGCATATCATCGCGGCTAAAGCGGTGGCATTTAAAGAAGCGATGTCTGATGACTTCGTTGCGTATCAAAAACAAGTGGTGAAAAATGCACACGCCATGGCCGAAGCATTTAAGGCAAAAGGGTTTAAAGTAGTCTCGAACGGTACTGATAATCATTTATTTTTGCTGGATTTAATCGCGCAAGACATCACCGGCAAAGAGGCCGATGCTGCTTTAGGCCGTGCCAACATTACCGTTAATAAAAATGCCGTGCCGAATGATCCACGCTCGCCGTTTGTTACCTCTGGCCTGCGTTTAGGCTCGCCAGCGATTACCACGCGTGGCTTTAAAGAAGCTGAAGTTGAGCTGATGGTGGGCTGGATGTGTGAAGTATTAGCGGATGTTAACAACGAAGATGTGATTAACGACGTGAAAGCGAAAGTAAAAGCGTTGTGTGCAAAATTCCCTGTTTACGCTTAAATTAGAAAGATTATCGCCGTTTACGTATCATCATAATGATAAACACGGCGATGCCCAGCACCAGTAGCGTCATCCCATCTAAGTGCCAAGTGCCGCGCCAGATAACGGCGTGAAGGATAGAGTTTAGAACTTGGTCGATGAGTTGATCCATTTTATTTTTTGATTGATGAATTTAAATAAACACTGTCATTGCGAGCAAAGCGCGGCAATCCAAGGGCGATACTCGAGGGCGATACTTCGCCAAGATCGGAGATTCACCAAGGTTGGAAACTCGTCACCACATCACTGCACTTAACAACAGCCCCATTCTACAAGATTAAACCCAACAATATGGCTAGAAAACACAACGATCCCGTCACTGCAAAAGCAGAATTAAACTTATCGCACGATGGTAGAGGCGTTATTAAGCATAACGATAAAGTGTACTTCGTCGCTGGCGTATTAGCGGGTGAAGAAGTGATCTTCACGCCTATGCACCGCAAGCGTGGTGAATTTACAGGGCGTTTAGAAGAAATATTAAGCACCAGCGAAGATCGCGTTGAAGCACCATGTGAATATTTTGGCGTGTGCGGTGGCTGCTCTATGCAGCATTTATCACCCGAAGCGCAAATAAAATTCAAAGCGCAAACCTTAAAAGAAAATATGCAACGCATTGGTAAGGTTGAGCCTGAGCAGTGGTTAGAACCGATGCAAGATGCGCTATGGCATTATCGCCGCAAAGCGCGCCCTGGGGTGAAGTTTGTGCCGAAAAAGGGCGGGGTGATTGTTGGTTTTCGAGAGCGTGCCAGCAGTTATTTAACCTCGCTAAAATCGTGCCTAACGATGACGGAAAGCATCTCTGATTTACTCCCTGATTTACACATTTTATTCGCCGCCACCAGTATTTCTAACCAAATTCCGCAAGTCGAAGTTGCAGCAGCAGATAATGCCGTGGCGTTGATTATTCGCCACCTTGAGCCGTTTAATGAAGATGATCTTGCCTTATTAACTGCCTTTGGCGAGCAACATAAAGTGCAGTTATTTTTGCAACCGGGCGGCCTAAAAACAATCCATGCACATTACCCTTTAAGCCCAGAACCTTTGTTTTATGCCTTAAATGATTTTGGGTTAAAGTTAGAATTTTTACCTTCAGATTTCTTGCAGGTCAACGCTAAGGTCAATGAGAAAATGATCGCGATGGCGATTGATTTCCTTGAATTGGGCGCAAATGACAAAGTATTAGATTTGTTTTGCGGCCTAGGTAATTTCACTTTACCGTTAGCCTCAAAAGGCGCAGCGGTGTTGGGTGTGGAAGGCGAGCAATCATTGGTTGATCGTGCCAAACATAATGCAAGCTTAAATAACTTAGAGAATGCTCAATTTGAGTGCGCGAATTTACATCTAGACGGCGCAGAAAAAGGCTTGCCTGCCAGTGGCTTCAATAAGTTATTGATCGACCCACCACGCTCAGGCGCAGAGTTAATCGTGAATAAATACGTGCCAATTCTAAAGCCAGAATTGATTGTTTATGTGTCGTGCAACCCTGCAACTTTAGCGCGTGATTCCGCTATTTTGGTGAGCAAACACGGTTATGTGCTAGAAAAAGCAGGCGCGATTGATATGTTCCCACATACTGCGCATGTGGAATCCATTGCAGTGTTTAGAAAGGGCGGTGTTTAGGCGAGCTTGCTAGATAAAGTTTTGATGCCTAAAGGCGTGCGAATCTTTGCTTCAATATAAGGCGCTTGATGCGGCGCTAATGGCCTAATGGTGATTAAATCATTCGCCTCAATGCTGGTTAATACCGTTTCTAGCCACGGCGTATTAGCATGATGTAATTGTAAGCCGTGTAGCGAACAGCCTAAATCTGGCATCTTATGCGCAGGATGCTTATCTGTTTGCCACTCAATTAAATAAGGCAATAAACCTGCTGCGAACAAGCGCCCATCTTGCGGTAAGCCAAATAACCAGTTCAAATTTCCTCGACTGACGGGGGTGATGCCTCCAAATGAAAAGAAGGTTTTTTGAGTGAGCATTTTAATATCAGGTGTATTGACGACCCATGTCAATAATCGAGGCTGCTCAGCCAGTTGTTTGCGAACATAAGGATCATCTAAACCATACCATCTAGGTTGCTTAGGCGATTTTCCATCTGGGTTGATGGCAATCACTTCAAGAAACAGTGATTCACCAAGCTGCATTAAATGATTGTGCGTGCCCATGGTGGTATGAACACCGCCTTTGGGAATATCAACGCCCAGCTGTTCTTTTACATAGGTAACGCCTTGCGCCAGTGTGGTGGCACCAATAACGAGATGATCAATCATGTTTTTCACGGTGTGATTAAACGTTTATGATGAACGTGTTGCTAAAAACACACCTGCGCCCGCCATAATGCTGCCTGCTGTTCGGTTTAGGCGTTTCAGCGCGGTGGTAGATGTCAGGGTTTTCTTTGCACGTGCAGCGCCATACACCACCAACATCAGGCTTAACATCAGCGCGAGCATATCTAGCATCACCACGGTAAAAATGTCTTGCGTGCGCAAGATGCTTAAATCCATAAAGGTAGGTAGAAAGGCGATATAAAATAAAATCACCTTGGGGTTTGAGGCCGAAATTAACACGCCTTGCATAAACAAGGCGAAACCGTGACCGCTACGTCCGATTTTGGCCTTGAACTCAGTATCAATCGGTGCAGTCCACATTTTCCAGCCTAGATAGATCAAATACGCTGCGCCGACTAAACGAATGATAGTAAATGCCGTGCCCCAGTGTTCTGCAATGGCGGATAAACCCAAACATGCCATGATGAGGTAGATTGAATCACTGATGGTCATGCCAAACGCTAAGGGCAAACAAGATTTAGCTTCGTGTGTGAGCGAGCGGCCGAGTAGGGCAAAGGTACCAGGCCCTGGGGTAATGCCGAAGATAAAAATCGCGATAAAAAAGGTGAATCCGCTCTCGAGTGTCATGATGTTTGATTCATTAAAATGTTCTGTGAATCATAACGGTGGCGTGATGAAAAAGACATAAAAAAACCCAGTCTAAAAAATTAGACTGGGTTTTAGTATTTGGCTCCTCTGCCCGGGCTCGAACCAGGGACAAGGTGATTAACAGTCACCTGCTCTACCAACTGAGCTACAGAGGAATTTCGAAGCGCGATATTACTAATATGGGCTTACGAGGTCAATTCCTTAGCGCTTTTATTTGCGTTAATTTCTCTTTTAATCCGTGCTTATGCCTTAGGTAGGGTCACACCCTTCTGGCCTTGGTATTTTCCGCCGCGATCTTTATACGAAATTTCGCATTCTTCGTCTGATTCAAAGAACAAAACCTGCGCCACGCCTTC
>JAZGFQ010000017.1:0-2921 GCA_036479635.1 Arenicellales bacterium | reverse complement strand
CACGGTGTAAATGCGGCCCCGAGACTTTCTTGATGCGGCTAAAAGCTTCCATTTCAATCTCACCAAATTCAGAGAAATCGATTTCTGGAATCGGTGGAATTCCCATCCCAGTTTGACCTGCGGCAGGTAGATTGCTCACATTGCTAATTTGATATTTCACCCAAGCAGTCACGTCATCACGCAAGATGCGGCCTTTGGCACCTGAGCCTCGAATTTGCTGTAAATCAGCGCCCAACTCGCGTGCAAAGCGGCGAATAGATGGGCTGGCGTGGGCAGGGGCTAAGCCAGCAGAGACCGCAGGGGCGGGCATAATCGGTGGCAAGCTTTGGTGTGGCGTATTTTGAGATGATAGCGCGGGCTCGGTATTCTTGGGCGCTGGGGTTGTTATAGGTGCAGGTGCTTTTTCAGATTCGTTGTTGGTTTGTTGTTTGTTCGCTTCAGGCGATGCATCACTTTCATCTTCAGCGCTAATGTCCATCACGCCAATCACCGTGCCTTGGGCAATATCATCGCCTACATTGACCGATAAGCTTTTAATCACGCCATTGGCAGGCGAGGGGATATCCATGGTGGCTTTATCGCTTTCTAGGGTAATCAAGCCGTCTTCCGCTTTAACGGAATCGCCGACTTTAACCAACACCTCAATAACAGGCACGCTGTCGAAATCGCCGATATCTGGGACGATAATGTCTACTGTATTGCTCATGTTCTTTTTATACCGTCACTGGGTTAGGTTTGCTTGGGTCTAAACCCAAATCGTTAATCGCATCGCTCACCATTTTTTGATCAATCTCGCCATTATCAGCCAAGGCTTTAAGCGCACCGAGTACAATATTTACGGCATTCACTTCAAAGAAATGGCGTAATTGCGCACGCGTATCACTGCGGCCAAAACCATCGGTGCCGAGCACGGCATAATGGTTAGGCACCCAAGTTCGGACTTGATCTGCATAAATTTTCATGTAATCAGTGGCAGCAATCACAGGGCCTTTAGCCTTCGCTAGGCATTGTGTGATGTAAGCTGTTTTAGCTTTCTTAGTGGGGTGTAGGCGGTTATGGCGCTCAATGTCATTGCCATCGCGCGCCAACTCATTAAAACTGGTCACGCTCCAAACATCCGAGCCAATGCCATATTGATCTTTCAAGATCTCAGCGGCTTTGACCACTTCCGTTAAGATCGTGCCGCTGCCGAGCAACTGCACAGTGGGCTTAGCCTTAGCCGCCTTGGTGTTTTGTAAGGCATACATGCCTTTTAAAATGCCTTTCTCAGCGCCCTTAGGCATCGCAGGGTGCTGGTAGGTTTCGTTCATGCAGGTGATGTAAAAGTAAACACTTTCATCCTTCTCAAACATACGCTCAATGCCATTTTGAATGATCACCGCTAATTCATAAGAATAGGTTGGGTCATAAGAGACGCAATTCGGCACGGTGTTGGCTAAGATTAAGCTATGCCCATCTTGATGCTGCAAGCCTTCACCTGCGAGCGTCGTGCGCCCCGCAGTGCCGCCAAGTAAGAAGCCGCGCGTGCGTAAATCACCCGCTGCCCAGGCTAAATCGCCCACGCGCTGGAAACCAAACATGGAATAGAAAATATAAAACGGCACCATCGGCACGCCATAATTGCTGTAAGCCGTGCCTGCGGCAATCCAAGAGGACATCGCGCCCGCCTCATTAATACCTTCTTGCAATACTTGGCCTTTTTTATCTTCGCGGTAATACATTAAAGAATCCGCGTCTTCTGGGGTATAAAGCTGGCCTTTGGGCGAGTAAATACCGAGTTGGCGGAACATGCCTTCCATACCAAAGGTGCGAGATTCATCAGGCACAATCGGTACGATATATTTACCAATGGATTTATCTCGCGTGAGTGCGGCTAAAATTCGCACAAACGCCATGGTGGTGGAAATTTCACGCTCGCCCGTGCTTTCAAGTTGTGCGCTGAACATATCCAGCGAAGGTGTTTCAAAGAGCGGCTTACAGCCCACTTGACGTGATTGCGATGCACCGCCCAATTCTGCGCGGCGTGATTGCAGATATTGATATTCTGCTGATTTCTCATCAGGGCGATAGAAGGTAGCATCTGCCGCTTCTTCATCAGATAAAGGAATCGAGAAACGGTCACGATACCAAAGCAAATCATCTTCACCGAGCTTTTTCTGGGAGTGCGTGGTGTTTTGGCCTTCGCCCGCCTTACCCATGCCATAACCTTTAACAGTTTTAGCTAAAATAACAGTTGGCTGGCCTTTATGATTTACAGCTTCGTGGTAGGCGGCGTAGATTTTATGTGGGTCGTGGCCGCCACGGTTTAAACGCCAGATGTCGTGGTCAGTCATGCTTGCGACCATTTCTTTTAATTCAGGATACTTCCCGAAAAAATGCTCACGCACATAGGCGCCATCTTTAGATTTAAACGCTTGATATTCGCCATCAACGGCTTCTTCCATACGGCGCTGCAGTAAGCCGTCTTTGTCCATCGCCAAAAGAGGGTCCCAATATGAGCCCCAAATCACTTTGATGACGTTCCAGCCTGCGCCGCGAAAATCGCTTTCTAATTCTTGGATAATCTTGCCGTTACCACGGACAGGGCCATCTAAGCGTTGTAAGTTACAGTTCACCACAAACACTAAGTTGTCTAAATCTTCACGCCCCGCAACTGAAAGTGCGCCTTTAGATTCAGGTTCATCCATCTCGCCATCACCGCAAAAGCACCAGACTTTACGATCAGACTTTTCAATTATTTCGCGGTTGCCCATGTATTTCATGAAGCGCGCTTGGTAAATCGCTTGAATCGGCCCTAAGCCCATCGAAACGGTGGGGAACTGCCAGAAATCAGGCATTAACCACGGATGCGGATACGAAGATAAACCTTTGCCATCCACTTCCTGACGAAAGTTATCGACTTGCTCTGCGGTAATTGTGCC
>JAZGFQ010000016.1:0-6456 GCA_036479635.1 Arenicellales bacterium | reverse complement strand
ATGATATCTGATATGAACCACCCAATGGATAATTATATTCGTGACAGAATGATCATTGATGCTGCGCGAGTAATTAACTTAGCGGAACAGCAGTCGGGTTTAGAGCACCAGGGTTTAAAAGGACGTTTTAGAGAGCTTTTAGTTAATGAATTATTACAACCATGGCTACCACCATTAGTGCAGTGTGTTACAGGAACTGTCGTGTCTTCGACAAATATATTCAGAAGTAAAACTCAAGAAGACATTTTATTAATTGATCAGCAAATCTCACCTGCAGTGTTGATTGAGCCCAGTGTAAAAGAAGGCGTTTACTTACGCAACAGTGTGCTTGCAAGAATTGAAGTTAAGTCAAGTTTAGAATTAAAACATGTGAGAGAATTTAAGACATCATGTGATGAGTTTCATAAGTTAAACCTGGATTTAGATAATGAAAGGTTTCAAGCTGAAAAAATTAAAATGAAAGAGATTAATGTTCTTTTTGCATTTAAGGGGCCGAAAAAAGTAAGTACTGTACTTGAATGGTTTAAGTCTGAAACAAATGGAATATTTTCAATTATATGTATTCCCAAACATGGACTATGGAAAATCACGTCTGTTAATAAGTGGGAACAGTATCAGTGTCAAACGGAAAATAAAGAAGCAGAACGGTTAGCGGCCTTTACGGGCATACTCTCAAACACGGCTTTTGATCAGCATATAGTGGCACAAGGGCGTGATAGATTGTCTTCTTTAGAAGGGGGTATTGGACAATGTTTTAATCAATGGGCGGTGATTAGCGAATAGAGAAATGCGGCATGCCTTTAGATTTGTACACTAAAACTCCCTGCGGTCATTGCGAGCGTTAGCACGGCAATTTCGCGCCGAAGCAAGATAAATTTTCGTTAATTATGAAGTGCGCACTTTATTATAAGGCATCATTTTGAAAGAAAACTGGGAAAACGTGCGAGAAAACTGAACGGTACCCTTTTATGCGGCGTTACAGGGTGAATTCACCGCGAGCGTTAGCCATGTACTCAGTAATCTCGTGCCGAAGTAGAATCTATTTCAATATAAGAGCATATTCTTGAAATATGTATATATCTGTGATATACATGAATAATGTACTTAGAAATTATAAAAGAATGTATAGGTTTTGAATGGGACGCAGGAAATGCTGAAAAAAATTGGCTTTCTCATCAAGTGACAAAATCAGAATGTGAGCAGGTATTTTTCAATCAACCTCTGTTGATAGGAAATGATGTAAAACATTCAGAAAATGAAGTACGTTATTATGCGCTAGGTAAGACTGATGAAGAGAGAAAGCTATTTATTGTCTTTACTATTCGTGAAAAATTAATACGTGTTATCTCTGCGAGAGACATGAGTAAAAAAGAAAAGAGGGTGTATTAAGATGAAGAAAATTCCAACATTTAAATCAGAAAATGAAGAGCGAGCATTTTGGGCTACGGCGGATTCAACTGAATATCTTAATTGGCATGAATCTAGAAATGTGGTGTTGCCAAATTTAAAGCCATCTACAAAAAAAATCTCGTTAAGGCTGCCTGAAAGTATGATTGAAGAATTGAAATTATTGGCAAATAAGCGCGATGTTCCATATCAATCATTACTCAAAATATACCTGTCTGAAAAGATTTCTCAAGAGCTACATTCTTAAGGTTGCCGCATCGTTTTTTTGATGAACAATAAAGAGAGAAGCAAGCTTATTAATCCAGAAACAAAAAAAGCCACCGCAAGCGGTGGCTAAAACCTAGGCTGGCTAGAACCAGACTAAGTGAGGCAATCTTGCGGTGCGCTTAAATATTGATCTTTAAGCGCACCGCATAAACCTTTATTTAGTGAACTCTGGATACGCTTCGATACCACATTCACCAATGTCTAAGCCTTCATACTCTTCAGCTTCATCGACACGGATACCCATGATCATTTTGATGATGCCCCATGCAATTAAGCTAGCGAAGAACACCCAACCGAAGATGGTCGCAGCACCGATCAACTGACCTGAAAAGCTTGATGCGCTGTTGGTAAATGGTACGGCCATTAAGCCCCAGAAACCCACCACGCCGTGCACTGAAATCGCGCCGACTGGATCATCAATTCTCATCTTATCTAAAGCGATGATAGAGAACACAACAATTACACCACCGATAGCACCGATTAAAGTAGCCACTAAAGGCGTTGGTGTTGAAGGTTCTGCGGTGATCGCAACTAAGCCCGCTAATGCACCGTTTAATATCATGGTTAAATCCGCCTTGCCAAACAACATACGGGCAATAATCATTGCCGCAATCGCGCCACCTGCAGCGGCTGTATTAGTATTTAAGAACACCATCGCCACTGAGTTAGCACTTGCAACGTCAGCAAGTTTAAGCACTGAACCACCATTAAAACCGAACCAACCCAACCATAAGATGAATGTTCCTAAAGTAGCCATTGGTAAGTTAGCACCTGGAATTGGGTTAACCGAACCATCAGCGTTGTATTTACCTTTACGTGCGCCTAATAATAATACGCCCGCTAAAGCTGCTGCGCCACCGGCCATATGAACAATGCCTGAGCCTGCGAAATCAGAGAAACCTAAGTCACCCAAAGTGTAAAGACCGAAAACTGATTTTCCGCCCCATGTCCATGAACCTTCCATTGGATAGATGAACGCGGTCAACACAATCGCAAATAAGAAGAAAGACCAAAGCTTCATACGTTCTGCCACTGCACCCGAAACGATAGACATTGCCGTTGCAACGAAGACTACTTGGAAGAAGAAATCAGAAGCGTTAGAATAAACTGAACCACCAGAGAAACCCGCTTCAGCTGATTCTGCTAATACTGCTGCGGTTAAAGCATCGGCACTGGCCGCGCCATCTAAGGCAATGTCTTTTAAGAAAATTCCACCGTCATACATGACATCATAACCAATCGCTAAATAAGCGATGCAGGCAATGGCGAATAAGACGATGTTTTTGGTTAAGATTTCGGTAGTGTTCTTAGAACGTACCAAACCTGCTTCTAACATGGAGAAGCCAGCAGCCATCCACATTACTAAGGCACCACACACTAGGAAGTAAAAAGTATCCAGTGCATATTGCAGTTCAAAAATATTGTTTTCCATTGTTTTATCCTCTGTTTATAGTGCGTCGTTATCGATTTCACCGGTACGAATACGCACAGTTTTCTCGATTTCCGTCACAAAAATTTTGCCGTCGCCTACTTTGCCGGTTTGCGCGGCAGTCATAATGGCTTCAAGTACGCTGTCGAGTGAATCACTCGTCACCGCGACTTCGATTTTGATTTTAGGTAGAAAGTCCACCGTGTATTCCGCACCGCGATAAAGCTCGGTATGGCCTTTTTGTCGGCCAAAGCCTTTTACTTCGGTGAGTGTCATGCCGGTTACACCAGCTTCAGAGAGCGCGTCTCTGACTTCATCAAGCCTAAAGGGCTTAATAATGGCAGTGATCATTTTCATATTGTTTTCCTCATTTATAAATTTTTTCGTGAAGAGCGTGCACCATTGCGTTGCCAATCACTATGCGGCGAATTCTTATCAATTAGGGGAAGTAAAGAAACAATAAAGTGCTTGGCGCACTGTATTGGGGCGTGGACGTAAAATGCGCACCACTATGGTGCAGGTTTATCGGAGTGCTTTAAGCCGTGAATGTTTTATCTGTCGTGGTGAAATTCAAGTAAAATTCAGCCCTCTAATATTTAAGTAAAATGTGTATGAATCGTCCCAGTCAACGCCAGTTAGATCAAATGCGCGAAGTGAAATTTGAGCGCCACTATACTCGCCACGCAGAAGGCTCAGTATTAGTGAGCTTTAAAGATACTAAGGTTTTATGTACGGCTACGGTCGAAGAGCGCGTGCCGCCTTTTTTGCGGGGCAAGGGCCAAGGTTGGGTCACCGCTGAATACGGTATGTTGCCGCGTTCGACTAATTCGCGCATGGGCCGCGAGGCGGCGCGTGGCAAGCAATCTGGGCGCACTCAAGAAATTCAGCGCTTAATTGGGCGTTCTTTGCGCGCAGCGGTTGATCTGAAAGCCTTAGGCGAACGACAGATTTTGATTGATTGTGACGTCATTCAAGCCGATGGCGGCACGCGCACGGCCTCGATTACTGGCGCGTATGTGGCGATGGTCGATGCGATTGCTTATCTACAAAAAGAAGGCTTGCTAACCGACAGCCCGATTGTGCGGCAGATTGCTTCGGTATCTGTGGGCATTTATGAAGGCGTGCCCGTGCTGGATTTAGATTATGCAGAAGACAGCTGCGCTGAAACCGATATGAATGTGGTGATGGATGATCAAGGTGGTTTTATTGAAGTACAAGGTACCGCAGAAGGTGCGCCGTATAGCCGTGATGAGATGGATCAATTATTAGGTTTGGCGGAAAAAGGTATTTCAGAGCTGATGCAAATGCAAACAGCGGCGCTAGACGCTTAAGCGAGCTTGAGCATGATGAGAATCGTACTTGCCACAGGCAATCAGGGCAAGCTTAAAGAAATGCGTGCAATGCTGACCGATAAAAACTGGCAGATCATTCCTCAATCAGATTACGATTACCCTGAGGCCATCGAAGATGGTTTGAGCTTTGTTGAGAATGCCATTATCAAGGCGCGCCACGCGTGCGCGCATACGGGCTTACCCAGCATTGCCGATGACTCAGGTTTAGAAGTGGATGCTTTAATGGGTGCGCCGGGTATTTATTCTGCACGTTATGCAGGCGAAGGTGCGAGCGATACAGCGAACCTCCAGAAGCTTTTACGCGCCTTGGGCGATACGCCAATAGCGCAACGGGGCGCGCGATTTCGTTGTGTGATGGTGTCGATGCGCCATGAACACGACCCATCGCCGATTATTTGTGAAGGCAGTTGGGCAGGGCGAATTAGTTTCGAGCCTCAAGGTGAAAATGGCTTTGGTTATGACCCTATTTTTTATGTGCCTGAACATGATTGTAGTTCGGCGCAATTAAGCGCTGAGCAAAAAAATATCATCAGCCACCGTGGCAAAGCGTTAGCGGCATTGGCTGAGAAATTATCTTAAATAAGCACTATGACATTAAGCTTAAAAAAACTTTCAAATTTCAAGGGTCGTAAAGGGCCAGTATTATTAATCGTGATGGATGGTATTGGGCTTGCACCTGATTCCGCAGGCAATGCGGTTAGCCAAGCGAACACGCCCGTGTTAGATAAATTGCTTGAAAGTAAGCTTTCAATGGCTTTAACCACCCATGGCACGGCGGTGGGCTTGGCCTCTGATGGTGACATGGGCAACAGCGAAGTTGGGCATAATGCTTTGGGCGCGGGGCGGGTGATTGCACAAGGTTCTAGCTTGGTGAATAAGGCGATTGAATCAGGTGATATTTTCAACACCGAGCATTGGCAGAATATTATTAAACGCGGGCAAGCGGGTGGCACTGTCCATTTCTTGGGCTTGATCTCTGATGGCAATGTGCATTCAAACATTGGGCATTTATTTGCATTAATTAAGGCTGCGCAACACGCAGGGGTTCAAAAAGTTCGTATCCATGCCTTATTAGATGGGCGTGATGTGGCGCCGCAATCTGCGTTGAAATACCTGGCAGATTTAAATCAAGTTTTAAACCCTATTAATGCAACAGGTATGGATTATAAAATCGCCTCAGGTGGCGGCAGACAAGTGATTACCATGGACAGATACGATGCTAATCTAGCAATGGTAAAACAAGGTTATGATTGTCATGTTAAGGGTATTGGTGCAAAAGTAAGATCCGCTGAGGCAGCGGTAAAAGCATATTATAAAGACCAACCTAATGGCACAGACCAAGACATTCCAGCTTTTGTGGTGTGCGATGAACAAGATAAACCACTCGGTAAAATGCATGATGGCGATGCGGTGGTGTTGTTTAATTATCGCGGTGATCGCGCTATGGAAATCTCCCGTGCATTAGAACAAAAAGAATTCAACGAATTTGAGCGTGGCGCGCTACCTGATTTATATTTTTGCAGCTTGATTGAATATGACGGTGACTTGCATATTCCTAAAAACTATTTAGTTGCGCCGAGTTTAATTGAACGCACCATGGTGGAATATATGTGCGCGGAACAGTTGCGTACCTTTGCGGTAAGTGAAACGCAAAAATTCGGCCACGTCACTTATTTTTGGAATGGTAATCGTTCAGGGTATTTATGTGAGGCTTTGGAAGATTACGATGAAATAAAATCGGATATCGTGCCGTTTAATCAAAAGCCTGAGATGAAAGCGAAAGAAATCACCGCTGCCACCATTGAGAGATTAAATCAGCCTGATATGCGCTTTGGCCGCATCAACTTTCCTAACGGCGATATGGTCGGGCATACAGGTGATTTTGAAGCGACCAAAATTGCGGTTGAAACGGTTGATCAATGCGTTGGAGAATTAATAGAGGCAACCACCAAATTAGGTGGCGTGGTTTTGGTCACGGCTGACCACGGTAACGCAGAAGAA
>JAZGFQ010000015.1:0-3979 GCA_036479635.1 Arenicellales bacterium | reverse complement strand
TTCGCGCCTCGCAATGACGGAATATGATTTGACGACTTTTTTATGCTTCACATTGATCACCCTAAATGCTTTCGTGGGTCAAAAGCATCACGCACGGCCTCACCAATAAAAATCAACATCGAGAGCATCGCTGCAATCGTAAAAAACCCAGTTAACCCTAGCCATGGTGCTTGAAGATTCGCCTTACCTTGCGCTAATAATTCACCCAAAGAGGCCGAACCAGGGGGTAAGCCAATGCCTAGAAAATCTAATGAAGTCAGCACGGTAACCGACCCTGCCAAAGTGAACGGCATAAAGGTTAAGGTCGCGACCATCGCATTGGGTAAGATATGCCGAAACATAATAGTTTTATCACTCACGCCCATCGATTTTGCCGCGCGCACGTATTCAAAGTTTCTGGCGCGCAAGAACTCTGCGCGTACCACCCCCACAAAACCCATCCACGAAAACATGAGCATAATCGCCAATAACCACCAGAAATTTGGCTCGACAATACTCGCCATAATGATGAGTAAATATAAAATTGGCAAACCCGACCACACCTCAATAAAGCGCTGGAAAATTAAATCTACCCAACCACCAAAATACCCTTGCACTGCGCCTGCGGCAATGCCAATGGCGGCAGAAATAATCGTTAATGCAAAGCCAAATAAAATTGAAATTCTAAAGCCGTAAATTAATCTAGCCATGACATTACGCGCTTGATCATCCGTACCCAACCAATGCCCAGCATCTGGGCTAGAAGGTGCAGGCGTGGGTAAATCCCATGCCACAGTGCGATGGTCATAACGCACCAGCGGCCAGATCATCCAGCCGTTTTCTTTGATTTTATTTACCATGAATGGATCTTGATAATCGGTCTCAGTACCAAACTCACCCCCGAAAGTGGTCTCAGGATAAGCCCTAAAAACAGGGCTAAAAAGTTCGCCTTCGTAACTGACTAAAAAAGGTTTATCGTTCGCAATTAGCTCGGCAAATAAGGTGATTATGAAAACAGCCGTAAATAACCACAGCGACCACCAACCACGTTTATTGGCTTTAAAAGCTGCCCAGCGTTTTTGTGTTAATGGCTTCATGATTGTTTCTCGAAATCGATGCGTGGGTCAACCAAAGTGTAGGTCACATCCCCCACTAAATTCATAATCAAGCCCAGCAAAGAAAAGAAAAACAAGGTACCGAACATCACAGGGTAATCTCTTTTAAACGCCGCTTCAAAACCCAGCAAACCTAAACCATCTAAGCTGAAAATAATTTCAATCAATAAGGAGCCTGTGAATAAAATCCCTATGAAGGCGGCTGGAAAACCTGCGATCACGATCAACATCGCATTTCGAAATACATGGCCTAACATCACGCGCTTTTCATCCAAGCCTTTGGCACGCGCGGTGATAACATATTGTTGATTAATTTGATCTAAGAATGAGTTTTTAGTGAGCATGGTGAGCGTGGCAAAACCGCCAATGGTCATCGCGGTAACAGGCAAGGCTAAGTGCCAGAAGTAATCTTTTATTTTCGCCCAGCCTGTTAACTCGGCAGCATTTTCTGACGCCAGCCCACCCAGCGGAAACCAATCTAAATAACTGCCCCCTGCGAACATCACCAACAAGAACACCGCGAATAAAAAGCTCGGAATCGCGGTGCCGATAATAATCGCCACGCTCGTCCAAATATCAAAGGCACTACCATCGCGCATGGCCTTAAGAATGCCCAGCGGAATACTAATCAAATACACCAACAAGGTCGTCCATAACCCTAAGGAAATCGAGACAGGCATTTTATCTCTCACTAAGTCGATTACTTTTCGATCTTGGAAAAAACTTTCACCAAAATCTAAGCGTATATAGTTTTTAAGCATGGTAAAAAAACGCTCATGCAAAGGTTTATCAAACCCAAACTGCTTTTCTAACTTAGCAATGAATTCAGGATCTAAACCCTGCGCACCACGATATTTTCCACCACTGCTTTTGTTGGCGCTGAAATTTAAATTTTCACCTGCACCGCCTTGGGTCACGCGCGAAGTGATGTCGGCACCTTGCCCCGTTAAGTTTGCAATCACTTGTTCAACCGGCCCGCCTGGCGCGGCCTGCACCACCATGAAATTAATCAGCATGATTAATAACAAGGTTGGAATAATCAACAACAAACGTCGAACAATATACGCGCCCATTACGCCGCCCTCTTAGTTGGTTTTCCGAAATACTTTTTCAGCATCCAGCCACCTAGCACCAGCACGCCCAATAATAACCACCATGGTCTTTTGGGCTGATTATCCTCATTGTCTAATACGGCATCTTGCCCTTCTAACGCTGCTTTTAATGTTGTTACCTTGGCCTCATCAAACCACCAGCGCGACCAATCCACCCCATCTTTCAAGGGCGCATCAGGACGGCCAAACTTATCCCAATACAAAACACGATCTGCCGCTAAATGCCAGTTTGGCACCACATAATGCCCGTTTAATAATAGGCGATCTAAGGCCTTCGTGTTCGCCGTTAAACTTGCGCGATCTTGCGAAGCAATCAAGGCGTCCACCAGCTGATCAATCACCGGGTTTTTAACGCCTGCATAATTTCTTGAACCTGGGGTATCTGCCGCGGTACTCGTCCAAAAATTTCTCTGCTCATTCCCTGGGTTGTCCGATTGCCCGAAACCTGAAACAAATGCATCAAAATCAAAACTACGAATGCGGTTAATATATTGTGCGGTATCGACTAAGCGCACATTTACTTCCATGCCTAAGCGCCTTAAGTTTCTTACCCAAGGCAACATGATGCGCTCGAACGCTTGCGAGACTAATAGAATTTCAAACTGAAATGGCTCGCCCTGTGCATTGACTAACTTTTGATCTTTGATCGTCCAACCTGCTTCGGCTAACAATACAAAGGCTTTGCGTAAGTTATCTCGCGCCCAGCCACTGCCATCTGTCGCTGGCGTAGAAATTGGGCGCGTGAAAATATTCTCGGATATTTGCCCCTGATGCTTTTTTAATATTTCAAGTTCTTGGCCTTCAGGTAAACCCGATGCCCCTAAAGCGGAGTTTGAAAAATAACTATTAGAGCGCGTATATTGCCCAAAAAATAAATTTTTATTCGTCCATTCAAAATCAAAGGCATAGCCAATGGCCTCGCGTACGCGCACATCTTCAAATACTTTGCGCCGTGTGTTTAAAATCGTACCTTGCATGCCTTGCGGTGCATGATGCGCTACCCGCTCTTTAATTAATAAACCCTTTTTAATCACATCAACTTCATATTCCAACGCCCAAGCTTTCGCTTGGTTTTCATGGCGGTAATCTAATCGCCCTGATTTCAACGCCAAGCGAATTGCCGTGACATCGCGGTAGAAATCCGTGCGGATATTTTCAAAATTATTAACGCCTTTGCGCGTAGGATGATCTTTCGCCCAATAATCTGCAACGCGTTCTTGCACGATAAACCGCCCTGCTTCAAATGATTTTATGCGATACGGACCGCTGCCCAATGGGGGTTCCAAAGTGGTTTTAGTAAAATCTTTATCTGCCCAATAATGCTTAGGCAACACTGATAATTGGCCAATAATTAATGGCAATTCACGGTTATTACTTTCATTGAAATGAAATTTAACCCGCCGCTCACCGAGCTTTTCAACCTGCTCAACGCTGGCGTAATAAAACTTATATTGTGGGCTGCCTTTTTCAATCAGCGTGTTGAATGTCCACACCACATCATCGGCGGTAATCGGCTTACCATCGTGCCATTTGGCTTTGGGGTTTAAATTGAAAATCACCCATGAACGATCATCAGGCCATTCAACGGTTTCAGCTATTAAACCATAATTGGTAAATGGCTCATCGGCACTTGGCACCATCAAGGTTTCAACCGAACCTGTTGAAACTGCGCTGCCTTTGGGAATATAGGGGTGGAAACTATCGAACGAAGATTCTTGCACAGGCGCAATGCGAAACGTGCCACCGATGGGCGCATCAGGGTTTACATAATCG
>JAZGFQ010000014.1:0-3609 GCA_036479635.1 Arenicellales bacterium | reverse complement strand
TGCGCGCATGATGGTGTCGCCACTTTTCCCCGCCAGCGGTGCGATTTTCTGCCAAATTTCTTCGGTGATATAAGGCATGATCGGGTGCGCTAAACGCATCGCAGTTTCTAAAACGCGCAGCAAGGTTCGGCGAGTCCCTGCTTTAATGGCATCAGAGGTGTCATCGCTGTTTAATACAGGCTTAGTGAGTTCTAAATACCAATCGCAATACTCATTCCAAATGAACTCGTAAATGGCCGTTGAAGATCGGTCAAAACGATAGGCTTCAAAACCACGCACGACTTCAGTTTCAGCATATTGCAGGCGTGAAATAATCCAGTGATCCACCGTGGTGAGTTCATAGTTGTCATGGTCCGCCGCACAATCTTTGCCTTCGGTATTCATCAGCACAAAGCGCGCTGCGTTCCAGATTTTATTGCAAAAATTTCGATAGCCTTCAATGCGCCCTGTTGAGAAGTTTATATCTCGGCCATTGGTGGCCATTGCCGCGAAAGTAAAGCGCAGGGCATCGGTGCCGTAAGCGACAATACCATCAGGAAAATCATCTTTAGTTTGCTGGGCAATCTTTTCACGCAAATGCGGTTGCATCATGCCTTCGGTGCGTTTTTTCAACAGCGCCTCTAATTCAATGCCGTCAATGAGATCAATCGGATCGAGCACGTTGCCCTTTGATTTAGACATTTTCTGGCCGTGGGAATCACGCACCAAGCCGTGGATATACACTTCATGAAAGGGGATTTCCTCCATGAATACCACGCCCGCCATAATCATGCGCGCGACCCAGAAGAAGATAATATCAAAGCCTGTGACCAGCACGCTGGTTGGGTAAAAAGTGCTGAGGCGTTCCGTTTGTTCAGGCCAGCCCAAGGTGGAGAACGGCCATAAAGCCGAGCTAAACCAAGTATCTAACACGTCATTATCTTGGCGCAAATTAAAGCCAGGTGCTAGATTATATTTCTCGCGAACCGCCTCTTCAGATTCCGCTACATAAGCTTTGCCCGCATCATCATACCAAGCTGGGATGCGATGCCCCCACCAGATTTGCCGCGAGACGCACCAATCTTGAATGTTCTCTAGCCACTGAAAATAAGTGTTTTCCCAGTTTTCAGGCACGAAATTAATTTTGCCCGAACGCACGACTTCTAAGGCTGGATCAGTGATGATGGCTTTACCGCCTGGGCGACCATCGTCTAAAGTTTCACGGGTTAAATCAACATACCATTGATCGGTTAGATAAGGCTCGATGACACTGCCAGAGCGATCACCGCGTGGGCGCTTGAGTGAGTGCTTTTCGATCTTCACCATTAAATCAGCGGCTTGTAAATCTTTGATGATTTGATCACGGGCATCGAATCGATCTAGCCCACGATATGCCTCAGGCGCGTTGTCATTCATCTTTGCATCAGGCGTGAGCAAGTTGATGATTTCCATGTCATGACGCGTGCCAACTTCCCAATCGTTAAAGTCATGTGCGGGAGTGATTTTCACGCAACCCGTACCAAATTCAGGATCTACGTATTCGTCGGCAATGATGGGGATGATACGATCTGTCATCGGTACATGCACCCTTTTACCCAACAAGGATTCATAGCGCTCATCATCAGGATGAACCGCTAAGGCACCATCGGCTAAAATAGTTTCAGGGCGCGTAGTGGCGATTTCCATATAGGCGCGATCTTCAGGTGCATCGCCATCAACAAAAGCATAACGCACATGATACATAAAGCCATCTTCATCTTCGTTGATGACTTCTAAATCAGAGACCGCCGTCAGCAGGACAGGGTCCCAGTTTACCAAGCGTTTTCCGCGATAAATAATGCCCATATCAAACAGGCGCACGAACACGTCTTTAACCGATTCGCTTAAGCCATCATCCATGGTAAAGCGTTCATTTTCCCAATCTAATGAAGCGCCCATGCGGCGTAATTGCTGGGTAATGGTATTGCCCGATTCTTCTTTCCATTCCCACACTTTTTCAGTGAAGGCTTCGCGGCCATAATCATGGCGGGTCTTGCCTTCTTGATTAATCAAGCGTTCCACCACCATTTGGGTGGCAATGCCTGCGTGATCAGAACCCGCTTGCCACAAAGTGTTATCGCCTTTCATGCGGTGATAACGGATTAAAGTATCCATGATGGTGTCTTGGAAGGCGTGGCCCATGTGCAAGCGCCCCGTCACATTCGGAGGCGGAATCATGATGCAATAAGGCTCGGCATCTGGGTTATTGGAGGGCGCGAAATGGCCGTTTTCTTCCCAGTATTGATACCAGTCTTGTTCAATTTCAGCGGGTTGGTATGATTTTGCGAGGCTCATGTTTTGTTTAAATATTTAAAGAATGATGCACGGTTTATCGCGCAGAAATATTGTGTAGTTTTAGTTCGGCGTTTTGATCTCGCCATTGTGCATAGCGTTTGCGCGCATTGGCTTTATGCTGTTCATCCGCGCTCACTAGTTCAGCAATACGTTTAAAATTTTGCCCTGTAATGGTGTCACCGTGGCACAAGTTTACGAGCATATCAAATTGATGTTGCTCAGGCAGGCTTTGGCCGATGCTGATTTTAGTCAATGGGTGCGTGCCTTCAGTGCTGTTATACAGCGCATGGGGAATAAAATCAGCATCAGATTGCGCCCAGAGTAAGCGGTCTATCTGCGCCATTTGTTTGGCAGAATTTGCCAAGATAAAGGCGCTGAGCTTGGCTTCATACACTTTTGATAACAAGCGACAAGCATAGTGTAGCAGGGCATCATCTGATGATTGCTCCAATAGATAAAACTCGACACGCTGGCTCATGTTTAAATATTATTTAAGAATTAAGCTGTTTCGAGTGAGTCAATAATATATTGCATCAACAAGCCAACTGGGCGGCCCGTTGCGCCTTTATTCGCGCCGCTTACCCATGCCGTTCCCGCCACATCTAAATGCGCCCATTTGTAATCTTCGGTAAAACGGCTTAAGAAACAAGCGGCCGTTACCGCGCCTGCAAAACGACCACCAATATTCGCCATATCCGCGAAGTTGCTTTTTAGCTGGGGCTGATACTCATCCCAAATCGGCAAGCGCCATGCACGGTCGCCACTGGTGTTGCCTGCGGTAAGGAGCGCATCCGCTAAGCTATCATCATTACTAAACAAGCCAGTGGCTTGCTGGCCGAGTGCGACCATACACGCGCCTGTTAAGGTGGCGATATCAATCACCACCGCTGGCTTGAATTTTTCAACATAGGTCAGCGCATCACATAAAATTAAACGGCCTTCTGCATCGGTATTTAAGATTTCAATGGTCAAGCCTTTCATGCTGGTGACCACATCACCGGGCTTATTCGCTGCACCATCAGGCATGTTTTCAGAACTCGCCACCACGCCCACCACATTGATCGGTAATTTCAGTTCGCCCAAAGCATTCATCACGCCCAATACGCTCGCACCACCGCACATATCGTATTTCATCTCATCCATGGCCGCGCCAGGCTTTAAGGAAATGCCGCCTGCATCAAAGGTTAACCCTTTGCCCACTAGCACGATGGGCGCTTGGTTTTTATCGCCACCCTTGTATTCCATCGAGATTAACTTTGCCGGTTCACGGCTGCCTTTTGAGACAGAAAGTAAAGA
>JAZGFQ010000013.1:0-8675 GCA_036479635.1 Arenicellales bacterium | reverse complement strand
AGGTTTTGATGGCCAAGCGCTGAGCAGGCGGTGTGGCGATAATAGATATTTCGCGCAGGCCAGCCATGGTCATGTTTAAGGTACGTGGAATCGGCGTGGCGGTTAAGGTTAGGATATCCACTTCATTTCTGAGTTTCTTCAAGCGCTCTTTTTGACGCACACCAAAACGATGTTCTTCATCAATAATAATTAAACCTAAATTTTTAACTTTGATGTCATCTTGAATCAAACGGTGCGTGCCGATGATGATATCAGGCTCGCCGTTTGCCATTTGTGCTAATAAAGTTTTAACCTCTTTAGCCGAACTAAAACGTGATAATAGCGCCACATTAATCGGCATTTCAGCAAAGCGATCTTGAAAAGATTCAAAGTGCTGCTGTGCCAGTAGCGTGGTGGGCACTAAAATAATCACTTGCTTGCGGTTATAGGCCGCCACAAACGCCGCGCGCATCGCCACTTCGGTTTTACCGAAACCCACATCTCCACACACTAAGCGATCCATCGGCTCAGGCGATTGTAAATCGGCTAATACTTCGTTGATAGCGCGCAGTTGATCATGGGTTTCTTCAAAGCCAAAACGTTCAACAAACAGCGCATAATCTTCCTCGGGTAAATCAAAGGCAATGCCTGGACGCGCGGCGCGGGCGGCTTGTAGTTGCAGCAATTCAACCGCAACATCATAAGATTTCTCGCGGGCTTTATTTTTAGCGCGTTCCCAGTTGGGGCTGCCCAATTTATGCAAAGGCGCGAGTTCAGGGTCGCCGCCGACAAAGCGACTGATGAGGCTTAACGATTGAATCGGAACGTATAATTTATCCGAACCTTGATAGGTGATGGTTAAGAACTCTTCGTCATAACCATCCACATTTAAGATTTGTAAGCCTTGATAACGCCCCACGCCGTGGTCGATATGCACCACAGGCGAGCCGATTTGTAATTCTGCTAAAGAGCGAATAATCGCTTCTGGGTCTTGCACCGTGTTTTGTTTACGCTGGCGGCGTTGAAACACTTTCTCGCCGTAAAGCTGCCCTTCGGTGATGATTTCTAAGTTAGGCTCAGAAAGTTTTAAGCCTCGGTCTAAAGGTGCAATGACAATGCTGATTGAACCTTTAGCGTTGATGAATTCCTGCCAGCTTTGCACTGGGTCGGGCAAGATATCATGTTCAATTAAGACACCTTCCAAAGCTTCTTTGCGCCCGGCAGTTTCCACGGCAATGAGTGTTGAGTGGTTGTTGGCTTTGAGTTTATCTGCAAAGGCTTTATAGGGCGCTTGGGTTTTCACATCCACCGCATAATCAGGCGGTGGCTGGCAGGCGGCTTGCCAATCAACGTTTTTTGGGGTTTGACCAAAGTGCAACACCAGCGGGCGCGTTTTGAGCGCGGTGCTGTAAGCTTCTTGGTTAAGATATAAGGCATCGGGCTTTAAGATGCATCGATGAATATCATGGCGACGCGCTTCATAACGGTCTTTAATCTGCGCAATGGCGGTTTGTGCGTGGTCTTGGTGGTCGCCTTCTAGAATGAATAAGGTGTTGTCAGGCATGTAATCAAACAAACTGGCGGTCTGTTCAAAAAATAAGGGCAAGTAATATTCAATGCCTGGCGTGGGGTTGCCCTTGCTGGTTTCTTCATACACTAACTGCTTGCTGGCATCGCCTTCGAACTCTGCGCGAAAAGCATTGCGAAAGGTTTTAATGCCTGTTTTGGTGAGTGGGATTTCGCGCGCAGGCAGTAAGGATATTTTATCAATGGCGTCTGTTGAGCGCTGGGTTTCTGGGTCAAAATATCGAATCGATTCAATATCATCACCAAACATATCCAAGCGAAACGGGCGGTTTGTGCCCATGGCGAAGATATCGACAATCCCGCCGCGCAGGGCGAACTCACCAGGCGTGAGCACTTGGTTCACTAAGTGATAACCCACATGATGCAAGCGGTCACGCAAGTCATGAATGTTAATTTGATTACCCGTGGCCAAATCAAAACTATGCCCTAAAACGTAATCAACCGGTGGCAAGCGCTGCAATAAGGTTTCAGTTGCGGTGAGAATAATGCCGTTTTGAAAGTTGGGCAGGGCGGCTAATAAACGCAAGCGTGCAGAAATGATTTCTTGGTGCGGCGAGAAAATATCATAGGCCAAAGTTTCCCAATCAGGAAATAGTTGTGCACTATTTTGCTCAGGGTTATCCGCCTCAGATAAAAAGAAATTGATCTCATGCGCTAAAACCTGCAACTGGCGCGGGTTAGATAATGCCACCACAATCGGGCTATGATGCGCTGCACTGGCTTCGGTAATTGCCAGCGCTAAGCCAGCGCCATATAAATTTCCCCAGCGAATCGGGCGTTCGGGCGTGTTGGGTAAGGTTGGTTGTAGTGGCTTAGTCATAATGTGGGAATGATGTTAGCGCGCGATTGTATGGGTTTCAGGGTAAATGTCTATATAGATCCACTCTCCTTCAGTTAAAATCATCATCATGAAGCAAGCTTTAGAATTTGAAAAAAATGATCGCTAATATATGGGCGGTCGTGCCTGCAGGCGGTGTAGGCGCGCGGATGAATGCACCAATGGCTAAGCAGTATCTGCCGCTATTAGGCCAGCCGGTGATGCTGCATACGTTGACACGATTATGCGCCCTGCCTGAGGTGCATAATGTGGTGGTGGGTGTTGCCGATGATGATGTGCAGTGGCAAGGATTAGGTTTTCAGCACGATAAATTAAAGGGCGTAGTGTGTGCTGGCGCGCAACGTGTGGATACCGTGTTAAATTGCTTGCGTTATATTATTGAACAAGGTGGTAGTGAGGATTGGGCGCTGGTGCATGATGCGGCGCGGCCGTGTGTGCGGTCAGCTGATATTCAGGCCTTAATCAAAACAGTGACGGACAACAATGAGGGGGGTATTTTAGCACTGCCCGTATCAGACACCTTAAAGCGTGCGATGCTTCGTTCAGGAAAAACTAAATTAGAACAGACAGATACAGAGAAAATTGAACAAACCGTTTCGCGCAATGGTTTGTGGCGGGCGATGACCCCGCAGTTATTTAAAGTATCTGAATTAAAGCAATCCATCGAGCAGGCGATGAATAAAGGCGTGTTGATAACCGATGAAGCTTCAGCGATGGAAGCGGCTGGGTATTCGCCATTATTAATCCCCTGCTCGCCTGACAACATTAAAATCACCTTGCCTGAAGACATGCAATTTGCCGAGATGATTTTAGACCGCCAAACCCAACAAGGGATTACTTAACGATGAGCGCAAATAAAAATAGTCAATCTAAAGCGGGTCAATTCAGAATCGGCCAAGGCTATGATGTGCATGCTTTAGTTGAGGGGCGGGCGCTCATCATCGGCGGCGTAGATATTCCGTTTGAAATGGGTTTAGCGGGGCATTCCGATGCAGATGTTTTAATGCACGCGATTTGTGATGCTTTATTAGGCGCGGCGAATCTAGGTGATATTGGCGCGCATTTTTCACCAGATGACGCAAAATATAAAAACAAAGCGAGCCGTTATTTCTTGCAAGGCGCGGCAAAATTAATCAGCCAAGCGGGTTATGAGATTGGCAATATTGATTCAACCATCATTGCCGAAGCACCGAAAATGTTGCCACACATTACGCTGATGCAAGAAAATATTGCAGCGGCCTTATTCATTAAAATAGATCAAGTGAGCATCAAAGCTACCACCACTGAAAAACTAGGCTTTGTTGGGCGCGGTGAAGGAATTTCCGCTGAAGCGATAGCCCTTATTTACAAAGTCTAAGTTGAACGAATTAAACCCCCAACAACGTGCCGCGAGCCGGCATCTAGGCTCGCCATTGCTGGTTTTAGCTGGCGCTGGCAGTGGAAAAACCCGCGTGATTACGCAAAAAATTGCATGGCTACTCTCTAAGCGCGGCGTCTCACCTGAGGCGATTGTAGCGGTGACATTCACCAATAAAGCCGCGCGAGAGATGAAGCAGCGTGTGGGCGAGTTGGTGGACGATAAAGGTAAACTACGCGGGCTGACCATTTCTACATTCCACTCATTAGGCTTGAAAATTCTGCGCCGTGAAGCCGAGCAAGCAGGCCTGCGAGAAGGTTTTAGCATTATTGACCCTAAAGACGCGGTGGGCGTTATTTCTGAGTTGTTGCGCGGTGAGAAGGCCGCCGATATGGAAGTCTACGAGAAAATCCATTGGCAGATATCGGATTGGAAAAATGCAGGCATTGGCCCTGAGGATTTGCACCGAGATGGCTCAAACCCGATTGTTAACGCAGCTATTTCAGTTTACCCCGATTACAACCGTTATTTGCGCGCCTGTAATACGGTCGATTTAGATGATTTGATTTTATTGCCAAGCACCCTGCTCAGCGAAAATGGGCCAGCCAAAGCCTATTGGTGTTATCGGTTTCGACATATTCTGGTGGATGAATATCAAGATACCAATGGCGCGCAATACGCTTTCATTAAGTGCTTATCAGGCATGGGCGATGGCTTAACCTTGGTGGGTGATGATGACCAATCTATCTATGGTTGGCGCGGCGCGATGCCTGATAATATTGCCACTTTAGGTCAAGATTTTAATAATCTTGAGGTGGTAAAACTAGAGCAGAATTACCGTTCTATGGGGAGAATTTTGAAGGTGGCGAATCAGCTGATTCAGAATAATCCGCGCTTATATGAAAAGAAATTATGGAGCGATTTTGGCTTTGGCGATAAAATTTCTGTGCTGGCAACCAATGATGAAATGCATGAAGCTGAGCGCATCGTCGCGCAAATATTACGCCAACAGTTTGAGTTTAGGGCTGAATACAAAGAGTTTGCTATTTTATATCGTGGCAATCATCAGGCCAGAATTCTAGAACAAAAACTGCGCGAGATGCATATTCCGTACCATGTTAGCGGTGGCTTGTCTTTTTTTGATCGCGCAGAAATCCGCGATATGTTGGCGTATTTACGTTTGCTCACAAACCCTTCAGATGATCGCGCATTTTTACGCATCATCAACACGCCGCGGCGCGGCATCGGTGCCAGCACCTTAGAAAAACTGGCAAATTTTGCCAATGCAAAATCGATGAATTTATTCGATGCAGTGTTTGAAGATGCGCTGGCAGGTGAGATAAAAGCCAAGGCCTTTGAAACCTTGCGTACTTTTTGCCAACGCATTGTCGAGTTAGGCGAGGATGCCGAGCGCGGTGAACCGGTGACGGTCTTTAAACAGTTGCTCGATGAGATAGGATATTACGATTGGGTGTTTGATCATGCCGCTGAGGAAGCACAAGCCGAACGACGCTGGAAGAATGTGGAAGAGTTGCTGGAATGGATCAAAACTATGGGCGAAGATTTACCGGATGCCAGCACTGAAGACATTGAAAAAGGCAAAGGGCGCTTAACCAAAGTGGTGAGCCAAATTATCTTGCGTGATATCCTAGATCGTCAAGCGCAAGACAAGGAGCAAGATCAAGTCAAATTGATGACCTTGCACGCGGCGAAAGGTTTAGAGTTTAATTATGTGAGCATTGTGGGCTTAGAAGAAGGCATTTTGCCGCACCGCGTATCGGTGGATGAAGATGGTATTGAAGAAGAGCGTCGTTTGTTTTATGTGGGCATTACGCGCGCAATGAAAAACTTAACCCTCGCTTATGCGGCTAAACGCAGGCGTTATGGTGAAACCATTACGTGTGAGCCGAGTCGGTTTTTATTTGAGTTACCTGAAGAAGAGCTAAGTTGGGAAGGGCGCGGTGATCAACCTTCGCCTGAGGAAGAAGAATCGAGCAAGCAATCGCATTTAGCGGCGATGCGTAATATGTTGGCAGGATAGTTTAATAGATATGAACTTAGATAAACCCCAAGCTAAATCCCAAGTTAGGCCCGAAGATAAATCGCTACATACAGGTCATCGGCAACGCTTGCGGGCAAGGTTTTTAGAAGAAGGCTTAGAAGGGTTCGATGATCATCAAGTGTTAGAGCTGATTTTGTTTTACGCGATTCCGCGCGGAGACACCAACGATATCGCACATCGTTTGATGAACCATTTTGGGCGCTTATCTGCCGTATTTGATGCGCGTGTTAGTGACTTACAACAAGTGCAGGGCATGGGTGAACAAGCGGCGGTATTGATTCATACCTTGCCAGCGCTGATGCGCCGTTATCATCTCGATAGAATCATGCGAGACGCGCCCGTGCTAGATTCCGCAGATTCCGTCAGTGATTATTTAAAACCCTTAATGGCAGGGCGCACGCATGAGGTATTTTATGTGCTGTGTTTAGATAGCCGCTTGCGAGTGAAATTTCCTGCGCAAATCTCGCAAGGGACGGTCAAAGATGCCTTTGTGCATCCGCGCGAAGTGGTTGAGGCTGCGTTGGCGCATCATGCAGGGGCGGTGGTGTTGGCGCATAATCATCCAAGCGGAAGTTTAATGCCCTCGCAAGCTGATCATCAGTTAACTAAACAGCTAGTTCAAGCCTTGGGAATGATTGATATTCAGGTGTTAGATCACGTTATTATTGCCGATGATGACAGTTATAGCTTTGCACAAATGGGTGTGTTGCCTAGGTTTGAACCTGTTTAAAGCTCTGTGAGTTATTGTTTGCCGCATGAGCCTTCGACCTAAGCAAAGTGTCATGACGAGATTGCCGCACCGCTTCGCGATTCGCAATACAGTCCTTGTTTATAGGTGATGAACTCATACTGCGTCACTGCGAGGCGCGGAGCAACGTGGCAGTCTCGTTCCGAAGCCGGTTTGACGCGATGAAATGAATTACGTAGGCATTCATCTGCCATGGTAGCGTTGGTTTTAAAGCGGAAAAACCAACGTAATCATTGCCCCACCTAAGGTGCTTTTACTGGTATGCAACGTACCCTGGTAATTCTGCACTATCGATTGCACCACCGCTAAGCCGATACCTTGCCCAGGTACTTGCTCATCTGCACGCACACCACGTTCCGTTATTTGCGCTTGAGATTGCGAGGAAAACCCTGGGCCATCATCTTGCACGATGATATTTAGCCATTGCTGCTTATTTTTGCTGATCATAGCGCAATGTATCTCTACTTTAGAGTCCGCCCATTTGTAAGCATTGTCGAGTATATTGCCTGCAATTTCGTATAGATCATCTTTATCGCCCAAAAAAGTGAGCGTTGGGTCACAGTGTATTTGTGCTTGAATGTTTTTATCCGCATAGACCTTATCTAAAGAGGCAATGATTTTTTGTAATATTGGGGCTAAAGCAATTTTCTGTGCGCCTAAAGTATTGATGCCTACGCTTGATGCGCGCTTTAGCTGGTAGTCAATAATTTCAGCCATACGGTTAATTTGCTCGCTGAGCTGTACAGTTTTATCGGCATTTAAGCCTTGCTTGCTTTCCAAGCCTTTAATCACAGCCAGAGGGGTTTTGAGGCTGTGCGCAAGGTCGTCTAAGCCATGTCGGTAGCGCTCTAGTTGGTCACGTTCACTGTGAATAAAGCGGTTGATACGTTGTGTGAGCAGCGCCAGTTCGGTAGGATAATCGCCTTGAATGTGGTCGCTCTTGCCCTGTTCGATAGCATCTATTTCTTTCACTACACGTTTTAAGGGCCTTAATTCTCTCAGTAGGAAGTACCCATGGATTAATAAAATCAATAATCCACCACCACCGAGCCATTGCAGCAAAGTTTCGCGGTAATCTTTGATTTGTCGCCAGTAAGCGGTTTTAGATTGCACCATGGCAAAGGTTAAAAACCGGTCTGATTCATCGCCGCTGCCCCATACTGAGCCTAAGCGAAAAATAAAGGGTAAATCTGGCTTGCCTTTGTTTCGTTGAAAATTAATTGCGCCTGCTGAAATAGGGGTTAAGGCAGGGATTTGTTCTCCCAATGATGAAGGCGAGCGCCAAACAATGCCTTGATTATGGTCATAAATAAGGGCAACCAAGCCTGAGCCAGGAATGGTGATATCGCTTTGAGGTAATTGTGCTGGGATGCTGAATTGGCCGTTATGATCCAACTCTGCAGAAGCGAGCAAAGAGAAGGTCAGGCTTTGTAGCTGTTCAGCGATATTGCTGCGCAGAACACGCTGGAAAGCTTTATCCAGCGCCACGCCTGCGAGCAGCATGAAAAAGACAATCGTGCCAAAAGTGGCGATTAATATCCGTTGCCGAAGAGAATTCATCGGCTAAGTTTAACACTCAACGGCTATGTTGAATCGGCAGTGACGTAACGATAGCCGCGGCCACGTAAGGTCTCAATCGGCTCTAAAGTGCCGTCTGGGTCCAGCTTTTTACGTAGGCGGCGAATGAATACTTCAATCACGTTAGAGTCACGATCTGCATCTTCTTCGTAGAGGTGATCGGTGAGCTCCATTTTGGAAATCACTTTGCCGGCATTTAGAATCAAATAATGTAATAAACGGTATTCATAGGCGGTTAAATCTAAAGAAACACCGTTGTGGCTTACATCTTGCGTCACGCTATTGAGCGAAACATCGCCCACGGTGATAGTTGGGTCGGCTTGGCCTGCGGCGCGGCGAATTAAGGCTTTAACGCGGGCAGCAAGTTCTTCATAATGAAAAGGCTTGGCGAGATAATCGTCTGCACCTGATTCAAAGCCTTCAACTTTATCTTGCCATTTGCTGCGCGCGGTTAAAATTAACACGGGCACATCTTTGCCTTGCTTGCGCAGTTGTTGAATCAGTTCAATACCAGACATTTTAGGCA
>JAZGFQ010000012.1:0-17544 GCA_036479635.1 Arenicellales bacterium | reverse complement strand
CCTCGGTGGCAACACCGTGCCGGTTCGATTCCGGCCCCGGGCACCATTTTTTAGATGATTTTTCATCTTGGCCTGTTCTTAAAAACCATGCGCGGATTTTCGTTCCGTACATATAATGGCCAACGTTAGACACTATTTTCTGGGATTAAGCAGAATATCTAGCCTCGTTCTTTTTAAGATGTGGATGCTGTCAAAGAATACCAACTACCCCGCCCTTTGCCGTGTCGTGCCAATAACCCCATTTCGACAAGAGATTTAAGTCGGTTTTTAATCGTAGGCCTGAGCGCGCCAGTGAGTTTGACTGCCTCAGCCGTTGTTAGTCTTGGGTGTTCTGCAAGATATTCCAGAATTAAGATACTTTCAGTGGTTAAATCTTCGTAGTTTTTTGACCGCTGTATTTTATTCGATAGATGATTTATCTGGCGCTTGATTGAATGTAAGAAGAATTGTAGCCAAGGTTGCCAGTCAACTTGATCAGACTTCAATGTTTTTTGTGTGCGCCTCAAGGCAAGATAATAGGCCTCTTTGTTTTGTTCGATGATGCTTTCGAGTGAGGAATAGGGCGTATACTGATAGCCCGCTGTTAAAAGTAACAGCGTCACTAGGCTGCGAGAAAGTCGACCATTTCCATCTTGAAAAGGATGAATGGCTAGAAAGGTGACATTAAAAACAGCGATGAGAATTAAGGGGTGATGGCTTTTATCTTGTAATGATTCCCGTGCCCAGCGGACTAAACCGTCCATTTCTTTAGGTGTATCAAACGGGCTGGTCGTTTCAAATGCGATCCCTAAACTTTTACCATCCGCATCAAAGGCCTCAACATTATTCGAATGCGTTTTATAATGCCCACGGTGCCTCTCATCTTTACTGGAGTGTCGTAGTAGCGCGCCATGTAATTGCTGGATATAATTTTCTGTAAGCGGAATATCTTCATAGTTCTGGAAAATAGTTTCCATGAGCTCGGCGTATCCAGCGACTTCTTGTTCGTCACGCGTTGCGAAGGATTGAGTTCCGGTGTTTGTGAGCAGATCTTCGATGGCTTCATCGCTTAATTTTGAACCCTCGATACGCGTGGATGATCCAATACTTTCGATGGTCGCCACTTTTTTGAGCGACTGTAATCGCTCCGGAGTTAGAGAGTGCATCATGCTCCAGACGCCTTTGAACTCATCAATCTCTGAAATGAGCTTGAGCAATTCAGAGGTGATATTGAGCGTTCTTAAATCCATTGTTATCTAATTATGGTAGCGATTTATCCAATAGTATCCATTTATATCCAATTAGCAAGAAATTTTATCCATTTAATTATGTTCAGCCTAAATGTAGACTAGGCTTTTAGAATTATTCCTTATGAAAATGGCGCAACAACAAGATATTGTCGTGATCGGTGCAGGTGTCGTGGGCGCTTCGATTGCTTTGGCCTTGCAAGCCAATGGCCGTAAAGTATTGTTGCTGGATAAAACAGCGCCCTGTGCAGGGGCTTCTTTTGGTAATGCAGGCGGGGTAGTGAATGGAATAAGTGTGCCGACAGCGGTGCCAGGGATCGCGCTGGATGCCTTGAAAATGATGGCGAGGCCTAAGCCGCCTTTATCGATTCGATTGAATTATGCGCATAAAATGATGCCTTGGTTAGCACGATTTTTACTTGAGAGCCGTAAAAGCAAGGTGCTACAAAACGGGCAGAATTTATATGCTTTGAGCCAAGGTGCGTCGGCGGCATGGCTTAAATTAACGCGCGATACTGAGCTGAATGATTTAATCAAGGCTTGCGGTTGGTTGAAAGTTTATCGCAGTGAAGCATCCTTTAATGCAACGCAGTTCACGCGCAGAATGATGCAAAATAATGGCACGAATTTTGAGCTGTTATCTGATCAGGAGATATTAGACTTAGAGCCCAAACTTGCCCCCATCTTTACGCACGGCATTTATCATTTAGATTGTTTGAAAGTATTGAATCCAGAAAAAATGGTGCTGGGAATGGTGGACTTATTACAAGAACGTGGTGGGCGTTATCAGCAGTTTGACGTCAAACACATAGAGCACAATGAACAAGGCATCGTGTTGCGTAATGATTCAAGCAGCACGATAAAAGCAAAGGAAGTGGTGATTGCCGCAGGCGCATGGTCGAAAACGTTGGCTCAGCAGTTAGGGGATGCAGTGCCATTGGAAACCGAGCGCGGCTATCATTTAATGTTGCCAGAAGGCACGCAGAATTTACTCAGCCAACCCGTGATGAATGTGGATGATGGCTATGTGTTAGCGCCGATGCAAATGGGCATGCGGCTAACCAGCCATGTTGAGCTAGGCGGTTTAGACAACGAACCGAATTATGAGATCATTCGGCGTTTAGTGCCCGAGGCAAAACAAATGTTGCCCGACATTAACACCACTGAACAATCTGTCTGGATGGGCTGCAGGCCTTCTTTGCCCGATTCACTGCCCGTGATCGGGAAATCAATGCACAGTGATCGAGTAACGTATGCCTTTGGGCATCAACATATGGGGATCACCTTGGCGACCGTGACGGCCTTTTTGGTGGCAGATTTATTGGCAGGCAGAGTACCGAGCTTGGATTTACATCCTTATCGGGTCAATCGATTTTAATTTAAGGAACGACTTTATCGCCACATAAAGAAGACAAAAATGCTGAAGCCCAGATAGGCGAATAAAGTTAAGCCTGCGATGATACGCATAGGGTTTGAGGCGCTTCGAGTAACCACATAGGCGCTACCTAAAAGCGTTAGCACGACTTCTATCCAGATAAAATATTGGCCAAAATGGCGAGGGTCCCAGTAGGATATAGGGCTGATGTATCGCCAGTTGCTTAAAGGCAAGAAGTGCCGATGTGCATCATCGTGATGTAAGGGGAAATCAAACAACATATGTAACAGGGCGCTGGCAAACAATAAAAAACCAAGTTTAAAGTTTAGCCAGTAACACAGTGCTGCCAGCATGACCGCGGCAGGAATGGAATTAAAAACATCAAATAACAGCTGCCAATCCTTTTCAAAGTAAAGCGTTGACCAAATAATGCCTTCTGGCGTATGTAGGCTATATTTTTGGTAAAGATAAAATCCTACCATCGGTAAATCAGGTAACAATGCCCCCAATGTAATCGCAGCAGCGGCTTTCCAGTTTGGCTCATTTCGCCAAATGAAAACACTTAAGGCTAAGTGAGCGGGTGTGTTCATGAAATAATTCGGGGTGGGTTTAGGTTTTGCATTGTTGTTTGCTGGGTTAAAATCTTATGATGCCAAATTCTAGCCAGACTATCCAACGAAAAATCATTCATATTGATATGGATTGTTTTTTTGCGGCGGTAGAAGTGCGAGAGAATCCTGCTTTAAAAGGTAGGCCTGTGGCGGTCGGTGGTTTGCCAGGGCAGCGCGGCGTGGTGGCCGCGTGTAATTATGAAGCGCGTGAGTTTGGCGTGCATTCGGCGATGCCGATGTCAATCGCATTTAGGCAATGCCCCGAATTAGTTCGCTTGCCGGTTAGGATGGATTTATATAAGCAAGTCTCGGTACAAATTCGTGCGATATTTCAAGAATACACGGATTTAATTGAACCACTTTCACTTGATGAAGCCTATTTAGATGTGAGTGCTTCGAAGCATTGTAAAGGCAGTGCGAGCTTGATGGCAATGGAAATTCGACAACGTATTTTTGAAACCACAGGCTTAACCGCCTCGGCGGGCATAGCCCCCAATAAACTGATTGCAAAAATCGCCAGTGATTGGAATAAGCCGAACGGCCAAACGCTGATAACGCCTGATAAAATTGATACTTTTATGGCGCCCTTGGCCGTGAAAAAAATTTACGGTGTGGGTAAGGTTACCGCGCAGAAAATGCATGCGCTGGGCATTGAAACCTGTTTAGATTTACAAGCGTTGAGCATGGTTGAATTACAACAACATTTTAAAAGTTTTGGGGCGCGCTTATACGAGCAATGCCGTGGCATAGACACGCGTGCGGTGAACAATGATCGCACCACAAAATCATTGAGCATTGAAGATACCTATGCCCAAGATTTAGCAGATTTAAGTGCCTGCCAAGCTGAGTTAGAGATATTGTTTCAAGGTTTATTAAAGCGTTTTGAGCGCGCTAAGCAAAAAGAGCAAAGCAAAGCGGAAATGTTGGGCCGTGAAGCTCAAGCCATGCAGCCTAAAACTTTAGTGCTGAAAATGCGGTTTTCTGATTTTATGACCACTACGGCACAAAGCGCTGGCACGGCCCCTGATTTAGCCGTGTATCAACAGCTTTGTGAACGCACTTATGCACGTGGTGAGCGGCCAGTGCGCTTATTAGGCTTGGGCTTAGTATTTGATATGCAGGCAGAGGCGGCAGCGAAAGCGACGACAAGAGTAGGGGAGACGCTAGAAATATATGGCCTGTGAGTTTGTTATACTGCACCATAGTGCTAGAAACAAAATCAAATCAAACCAAATTTAAGCAATTATGAATGAATCAGCCAATAAACCCAACGGCGCAGGCATTGGGCGTATCTTAAAAGCAGGCGCGTGCTCTTTAAAGGGCCTAAAGGCTGTGTATCAGCACGAAGCGGCCTTTCGGCAGGAGTTATTGCTGTGTTTATTATTAGTGCCCGTGGCGATACTTTTGGCTAAAACAGCTTTGGGCCTGAGCTTGATGCTGTTTGGCTTAGGCTTGATTTTATTGGTTGAAGTGCTGAATTCTGCAATTGAAGCAGTGGTTGATCGAATAGGTTTAGAACACCATGAGCTTTCAGGTCGCGCTAAAGATTTAGGCTCTTTGGCGGTGTTGATGTCGCTCATTCTGTGCGCCTGTCTTTGGATGGGAGTGTTGAGTTCAGCGCGTTGAACTTTATAGTTCAAGCGAGAACTAAACCTTTAGGTTTAATGATAGACCAATATTTAAAGAATGTTTAATCAGATGAGGATAAAGAAATGAAGACGATTTTAAATACGCTGGTTTTGGGTTTATATGTGCTTTTCTCAGCCACTAGCTGGGCAGTGGAGGGTCGGTCTGTTGATTATGATATCAACGGCGCGCTTTATGAAGGTTATTATGTTTCAGCGGGGGACGCTGCGCCATTGGTATTAATGATGCATGATTGGGATGGTTTGACTGATTATGAGATCAAACGTGCGCACATGTTGGCAGACTTAGGGTATTCCGTATTTGCAGCAGATTTATTTGGCGCAGGCGTACGTCCTACTGAAAATAAAGATAAGAAGCAACACACGGGAGAGTTGTATCAAGATCGCAGTAAAATGCGTGCACTGATGAATGGTGCATTGAGTAAAGCTGCTGAGTTAGGTGCGAATAAAAATAACACTGTGACGATGGGCTATTGTTTTGGCGGTGCTGCAGTATTGGAAATGGCGCGCTCGGGTGCTAATGTAAAAGGCTTTGCTACTTTTCACGGTGGCCTAAAAACACCGAGCGACCAAAATTATGCTAATGCCAAAGGTAGTTTTTTGATTATGCACGGCTCGGCAGATACGGCTATCACGATGGATCAATTTGCAGGCCTTGCGATAGAATTAGAGGCCGCAAATTTAAAACATGAAATGGTCACGTACAGTGGTGCACCGCATGCCTTTACAGTATTTGGCAGTAAGCGATACCGTCAAGAGGCAGACGAGAAATCGTGGGCATTGTTCACTGATTATCTTGCTAAAACGCTACGTTAAGTTTTTTAGCTTAGTTTTCGCGTTTTTTATGCCAGACGGACGCAATGAAAATGGCCGTGTGGTATCATTTTGTTTACTAAAAACTAAATCATATACTGATAAAAATAAATAAGAATGAGCCACACTATCGCAATTGTAGAAGATGATGCGGACCAACGCGAAAATTATTCCGATGCGCTCAAAGCGCAGGGCTACGATGTCGTGGTCTATCCAAACAAGCCTGCTGCTTTAGCGGGTTTTAAGCAGGCTTTGCCTGATTTAGCGATACTCGATATCATGCTCGAAGATGAGATGGATGGTGGTTTCGATGTGTGCCGCGAATTGCGTCACATGAGCCCGAAACTGCCCATTATTTTTTTAACAGCGCGTGATTCTGATATCGATCGCGTATCGGGTTTAAGATTAGATGCTTGGGATTACATCACTAAGCCGATTAACTTGCAGTTTCTGGGGGTGCGTGTGGCCTCATTATTTCGCATTGCAGACTCCTTAAGCAATGTCGTTGATGATCAACTGGTGATGCTGAAACTGGGCGATCTTGAATTAAACGAAGCAAGCTTGTCGGTCAGCTGGCAGGGTGAGCCGCTGAATTTAACCCTCACCGAGTTTTGGGTGGTTGAATCCATGGCGCATAACGTGGGTAAGGTGAAAAGCTACGATGCTTTAATGCAGGTGACCAAACAAAGCTATGTTGAGAAAAACACCATCAATGGTTATATCCGTCGAATTCGTAAGAAATTTAAGCAAATAGACGACGACTTTGATCACATTGAAACCGTGTTTGGAACGGGTTATCGTTGGCATAAAGACGACTAAGCACGCTTATTTAACGGCGTGATGACATCATGTTAAAGTGGTTTAGATATCTTTCTATACGCAGCAAGCTAATTTGGCTGGTGCTGGCGATGTTCACCATTCCCTGGATGGGCACGCAGTATATCATCGAGATGAAAACCTTTTTGCTGCAAGGGCAAAAAGACGCTTTATTGCTCACATCAAGCGGCATTGCTACCATCCTAAATGACCGCTCAGATTTATTCACATTAGACTCAGGCGTGCCCGAATTATTAGGTGAGAAATCAGATAATTTTGCGTATCAGTTACCTCGTTTAATCCGCTTGGATGGCCAATCTTCCGATTGGGGAGAGACCGCGCTCAGTGAAAAACGCTCGATTACGGAAGGTAATGTGCATGAATGTGGAGCTGATTATCAGGCGGGCGATTTTGCCGTCCAGCACTTGCTAGGCTACCGCAGTGATTGGTTTTATGCCTTGTTTGAGGTGAACGATAACAGCGTGGTATACCGTGATTTAGAGCGCAGGAAGCTGGGTAATGGTGACCACATCCGCATATTGATTCAGCACCCTTATGGCCCTTTAACGCGTTATACCCTAGTCGCGCGAGGGCAAGGGAGGATGTCTGCCTATCTGGTATCAGGAGATTGGCAATCGCCATTATTGGGTGATCCTGTCGATGATGTTTTAGCGGTGTTGCGTGAGACAGATTACGGTTATGCTGTGGAATTACGTTTGCCAAGGTATTTGGTTGGGCAATATAGCCGTCTGGGTTTTAGCGTGATGGATGTCGATGATATCGAGACCCGTGAATTGCGTGCACAAATTTCAACTTATCCATTAGCTGAGAACACCCAGCCTGGACGTGTGTTGTTGACCTCGCCGGAAATAACGCAATTATTGCGCGGGTTGAATCAGCCAAACTCGCGGATTTGGGTGGTGGATAAACAACAACAAGTGCGTGCAGTGGTCGGTGGATTAAGGCCGTTGCAGGCAGTGAAAAAAGACGACATTAAGCTACCTGAAACAGCATGGGAGAAATTTCAGATAAAATTTTCTAAAAAGCTAGATTCACTTTTCAAACGCCCTGAAGTTGATTTTGAAGATTTACCTTCTGATACCACGGTGCGTCGTGATGAGATGCTGTTGGATATTTTAAACGGTGAACCGAGAACCGATGAGCGCCGCTCGGTGGATAAAAAAGTAAAAATTGTGATGGCTGGGCACCCCGTACGCGATGGAAACACCATCATGGGGGCGGTGATGGTCGAACAAAGTTCACACGCGATTTTGCGCAGTCAATATGAATTATTAAAAAGCTTGGCAGCGGCGAGCTTATTGGTATTTGCGTTTGTAACGCTGGCCTTAATTGCATTTGCTTGGCGCTTAACAGTGCGCATCGGGCGCTTGCATGATGCCACCGAGAAAGCGATTACCAATGAAGGCAGAGTATTAGATTCTTTTATTCCTACCCGCGTGTATCCGCGCGATGAGCTGGGCGATTTAGGCCGCAGTATTACCAGCATGTTAAAGCGTTTATCGGGTTATACGCATTACTTAGAAGGCTTGCCCGATACGCTTGCCCATGAGATGAATAACCCCTTGAATGTGGTCAGTTCTTCGCTGCAAATTTTGGAACAAAACCAGCCGAATATTCAAGGAGATAAATACATGGCGCGCGCTCAAGCGGGCATTCAGCGCTTAAAACATTTACTGAGCAGCTTAACTCAGGCGGCGAATTTGGAAGAAGCAATGGGTTCAGAGGAGAAATCTCGGTTGAATTTATCGGGTTTATTAAAAGATTATGTCGAAGGTGTGCAGCCTATGTTTACCTTGCATCAGTTCCAGTTAAAGCTGGAATCTGAGCCGCTTTATATTCGAGGCGCAGGCGATCATATCGCAGAGTTATTAGATAAAATCATTGATAATGCGGTGCAATTTGGTGTGCCAAACACGGTGATTGATGTCGGCTTAAGACAGGTGAATGAACGCCTGATTTTAACCGTGGCGAATGAAGGCACGGGCGTTGATGAAAACCAAAAAGAGCGTGTGTTCGACCCAATGGTATCGCTGGGACGTAAAGATGCTAAAACTTCACATTTAGGTTTAGGTTTATATGTGGTGCGCTTGATCGCAAATTTTCATGGTGCGCAAACGTGGATGTCTAATCGCGTAGATGGTACGGGCGTGGTGGTGTCGGTGTCTTTTCCCGTGGTGGAATAGCCTTACAATCTTCAAATATTATATTTTTCAAAAATAGCTTGGTGCTCAGCATCAGAAAGTATTTTCTTGAGCAACGTCTGTGAACGGCTTCGAAGTAACGCTATGCACTGTGCCTTTCCGCTTAAGCCCAAAGACTGCGCGCAATCTGACCAAGATCGGTTTTGTAATACGCGCATGATGAGAATAGTATCTTGGGCGTTGCCAAGCAACAGGGCGGCTTCGGCCAGTGTGTGTAGGCTCGACAAACTGCTTTCATACGGACGTTTTGCATAAGCAAATAGAACAATGGCCTGTTGTGCGTGTACCGCCAAAGATGGATGCGGGGTTTGACGATGTATTAAAGCGCGTAGTAGCGCGGGTGAGAGCATAGATAAGCCTCGACTTAATTGTTGCCTTAGCTGGTGCTCAAAAACAATATTTGCAGATGCGAGCATTGCCTTTGCCGGTGCGCTAATGGGCTTTAAGACGACGGCAGAGTGCATGCCGCTGGCGGCATTTTGTTTATCGCTGATGCGCACGGTTTGGTAGCCAATATTTCTCCAAAAGGCGGCAAGCGGTTTATCCGCGGCAAAGCTGCTGGCAAGGTAATCGGATTTGCTTGTTGCCTCAAGTTGCGCAAGCATCCATTTTCCAATGCCGAGTCGCTGGTATTTAGGGGCGACGACAATGCGTTGAATACGGGCGCAATGTAAGGTGGCCGCAGTGCTTAAGCCTAAATGTGCAGCTAGAATTTGCGGCACTAAATGGCCTTGTGGTCTGCGCTTGCCCGTTACGATGTCTTGCGCTAATGTGTTGCTAAGCTCGCCTTCAAACATGAGCCACACGAGCCCAATTATTTTACCGTGATAACGTGTTAAGCATAGCTGCGCGTTAGGTGCATCAAGTAAGTAGCTTAAATCCGCTGGGCGTGTTTGATAATGTGCGTGGACTAATAGTTGAAAAGTTTCTTGAAGCAGGGCTTCATTATGGGCTAAATTTGCTTGCGGAATGATTGAGAACGCGAGTGCTTTAAAATCCAGCCCATCAACGCACTCAGTTTTAGCACCAGTGCTCAGAGAGTGGCTAGGTTTAAGTAATAATAAACGGTTTGTCCAATTTTCGAGCGGGTCGTTTTCTCTAAAACGGATGGGCTGTTCTAAATTAACCGTGTACTGGCCTCGACATAAAGTTTTGATGCTTGTTTGAAATTTTAAGGCAAAACCACGGCCACTGCCTTCATAGCCGTGGAGGGTGGTGGAGAATGCAATGCGCGGGTAATGCGTTAACAAGGCCTTGAGCCGTGGCAAACCTAACATAGCAGCTTCATCGACCAATAATAAATCACATTCTACGGTGTGCTTGATGAGCTTATCGGGCGCAAGGTATTGAATTTTGCCGTGGGCGTGCGAGATGCATTTTTGTTGCGCATCGAACTGGCTGCTGGGTAGTGATTGTTGCGCGTGCTTAAATAAATTTAGCACCTGCTTAAATCCCGCTGAGGTGACGAGAATGTTTTGGGCCTGCTGGTTGTGAATTAACTGGGCAGCCGCCATGCCTAAAGCGGCTGATTTTCCACGCCCGCGATCGGCAGTGATCACCGCTGGGCGTCGTCGTTTGCCCGTGGCAGATTTAATGAGCGCCTTGATCGCAGCGTGTTGATCTTGCGTGGTGTTAATATGTTTCAAGCCCTGCGCTGAGACGGGCTTAATGTGGGGGTTATTATCTTGCTCATAAACCTCAATGCCTGAATTTAATGCTAATGCTAATGCTAATGCTGATTCGATAAGGCGTATCCAGCGTTGAATATAGTTTTTGTTCGGTGGGGTTTGATTCAGCGTGAGTAAATCTGGCCATTGCGTGAAATCTGGGCAGATGATGATCAATGCACCACCGGCCATAATGGTGCCACTGGTCTGGCCGATTTCATCTGGGCTGATGCCTAAATATGCGTTGACCACCACGAAGGCCTTGTCTTGCCCCAATAGTTGGGCACTGCTTTGATTGTCGCACCAGAAAACGTGTTCATTATTAATGGGCCGGCTGTCTAGGCTGCTGGCCTGAATAAATGCTTGCGCCGTGTGCTTGCCCCAAGTTTGCGAGCCTTTGAGTAAAATTAAACGGCGAGGCGGCAAGATAAAGTTCATAGTATTGGCTTGAGACGCTTGGCTAAGTATTTCGACTAAGTATTTAGGCATGGGATGCAGTACAATTTACCTATATCAAAATTTATATTTTTAACCATGCATGACCCATTTGATTTCAACCCTAAGCCTAAACAATTTACGGTCATTGGCCATCCAATTGAGCACAGTTTATCGCCTCAAATCCATCGAAAATTTGCGCGACAAGCTGATGTCAGCCTAGTGTATACCAAAACTTTAGGCGAGGCAGGTGGCTTTAACCAAGCGGTGCAACACTTCATGGCGTCAGATGGCGCAGGCGTGAATGTCACCGTGCCATTTAAGTTAGATGCCTTTGCTTTGTGTGATTCCATCACAGACCGTGCACGCACTGCAGGCGCGGTGAACACTATTTGGTTTGAGGAAGATAAGATTTTTGGAGACATGACCGATGGCGTAGGTATGGTGCGTGATATTGAGCAAAATCAAGGCGTCGAACTCACAGGAAAACGTATTTTAGTGATTGGCGCAGGTGGCGCAGTACGGGGCGTGTTGCAACCCTTGTTAGCGGCAAACCCAAGTGAATTGATTTTATGTAATCGCACAGAAGGCACCGCCATTGAGCTTGCGGCAGAATTTAAGCATCAAGGTAATATTCAAGCGCGTGCCATGAATGATCTGCAGGGCGAATCTTTTGACATTATCATCAATGGCACCTCCGCGAGTTTGAGCGATGATTTGCCTGCAGTGCCGCCAAGCATTTTTAAGCAAGGCTGTTTTGCGTATGACATGATGTACGCGCATCAGCCGACGATTTTTATGAAATGGGCAATGAATAAAGGTGCGGGCAAAGTCTCAGACGGCTTAGGCATGTTGGTTGAGCAAGCCGCTGTGGGCTTTGAGATTTGGCATGGTAAGACAGTGAATACTGCGCCAGTAATTGAAAACTTAAGGCAAGGTGTTTAGCGCGAATACCCATCCAGAAATCAGTATAATTCAGCGCCTCTTTGATAGCCGAATGCCAACATGAATGCGTTAGCGCAAGACATCACTCGTCGCCGAACCTTTGCGATCATCTCGCACCCTGACGCAGGTAAAACCACACTGACAGAACGGCTGTTGCATTACGGTGGTGCGATTCAAGTCGCGGGCACGGTTAAAGCGCGCAAAAGTAATCGTCACGCGACGTCAGATTGGATGAAACTGGAGCAAGAACGCGGTATTTCAGTAACGTCTTCGGTGATGCAATTTCCGTATAAAGATGCCATTATTAACTTGCTTGATACCCCTGGTCATGCGGATTTCTCGGAAGATACTTACCGTACCCTAACGGCGGTGGATTCCGCTTTGATGGTAATTGACGTTGCTAAGGGCGTGGAAGAACGCACCATTAAATTAATGGAGGTGTGTCGTCTGCGCACCACGCCGATTATGACCTTCATAAACAAGCTTGACCGCGAAGGCCGCGATCCGATCGAACTATTAGATGAAGTTGAAGATGTATTAAAAATTAAATGCGCGCCAATGACTTGGCCGATTGGCATGGGTAAAAACCTCAAAGGTATTTACCGCTTATACGATGACACCATTCGTTTATTCGCAGGGCGCGGAGTGGAAGGCGAACAAGACAAACTCATTAAAGGTTTGGATAGCCCTGAACTTGATGCGGCGCTAGGAAGTATGGCGGATGAGTTCAGAGAAGAGATTGAATTAGTACAAGGCGCAAGCTATGAATTTGACCGAGAAGCTTATTTGCGCGGTGAATTATCGCCGGTCTTATTTGGCTCAGCCTTAAGCTCTTTGGGTACTGATGAACTCATGGATATGTTTGTAGCACATGCGCCTAGCCCGCAAAGCCGCGCGACAGAAAGCCGCGAAGTGCAAGCAATCGAGCCTGCTTTGACAGGCTTTGTCTTTAAGATCCAAGCGAATATGGACCCAGCTCATCATGATCGCATTGCCTTTTTACGCATTGTTTCAGGAAAATTTGAGAAAGGAATGAAGTTGCGCCATGTGCGTGCGGGTAAAACCATCACTATTCACAATGCACATACTTTTTTGGCGGCAAAGCGTGAGAACGCAGAGATTGCTTATGCTGGCGATATTCTGGGTTTACATAATCATGGCACAATCCAAATCGGCGATACTTTTACCGAAGGCGAAGACATCAAATATATCGGTGTGCCGAATTTCGCCCCTGAATTATTTCGTCGTGTGCGCTTAAAAGACCCGTTAAAAGCTAAGGCCTTGCAGAAAGGTTTGATTCAATTAAGTGAAGAAGGTGCAACACAAGTTTTTCGCCCAATCATTAATAATGATTTAATTTTAGGGGCGGTGGGTGTGCTGCAGTTTGATGTGGTTGAGCATCGTCTTCAACATGAATATGGCGTGGAATGTCAGTTCGAAGCTGTGCCGGTCGTCGCGGCACGTTGGGTGCATTTCAAGAATGATAAAGACGAAGCAGAGTTCAGGAAAAAGAACGAATTTAATTTATCCATTGATGGCGCGAATGTGCTGGCTTATATCGCACCGAATTACGCAAATTTACGTTTAGTGCAAGACCGCTTCCCTGATGTGGAGTTTAGATCTACGCGGGAAGTTTAGTTTCTGCTGTTTGGTCAGAGAGACCTATCCTGATTGATTAGCCTTATGCGCATTGGCTAAATGAATGCCTTTCAATAAATTTAAAGCATCACGCAGCTGTGAATCTTTATCAATATTAGAAACCTTGCTGACGGTTTCTTTCTTGTCTGGGCCCTTCTCTAGGCTCTGGTTCTGTTTCTTCTTATCATCGGGGTTGGCTAAATGTCGCGCTAAATCGACTTCACGCGTTCGATGGTTTTGCGTAACTTTCTTGGTTTCAGTAGCCTCAGAAATAATATCTGGCGTGATGCCTGTTTCTTGAATGGATCTGCCAGATGGGGTGAAATATCGTGCAGTGGTGATTTTCAAAGCAGAGCCATTGCCCATTGGTGTGATAGTTTGCACCGAGCCTTTACCAAAAGTTTGCGTGCCAAAAATAATCGCGCGCTGGTGGTCTTGCAAAGCACCGGCGACGATTTCAGAGGCTGAGGCTGAGCCACTGTTAACTAATATCACCATAGGCGCGCCTTTGATGATATCAGGGGAGTCCGCTTTATAGCTCGATTCAGAATCTTCCACACGGCCGTGTGTTTGCACGATCACGCCTGCGCTGGCATCTAGAAATAAATCACTGACATCTACCGCACCCCCTAATACGCCGCCAGGGTTGTTGCGTAAATCCAAAATGAAGCCGCGAATTTCTCCGTGCTCTTTTTGATGTTTGATTATTTTTTTCTCTAAAGAAGCCGCCGTACCCGCTTGAAAAGAAGTGATGCGCATATAGGAAAAACCAGGCTCGCCTAAATCTTTGGTGCGTACACTGGTGAGCTGGATGATGTCTCGAACGACTTCAACATCAAAAGGCTGGTCTTCGCCTTTGCGCCCGATGGTGAGAATGATTTTTGAACCGATTTTTCCGCGCATTCTCTTCACTGCTTCACTTAAGCTTTCGCTGGCAGTAATTTGGCCGTCTATTTTCAAGATAATATCGCCCGCTAAAATGCCTGCATTATCTGCAGGCGTATCGTCTATCGGCGCGATCACTTTCAGTTGGTTTTTGTCCATTGTTACTTCTATTCCAACGCCGCCAAACTGGCCTTCAGTATCAATGCGTAACTCTCTGAAAGATTCAGGCTCTAAGAAGCTTGAATGTGGGTCTAAGCCGGCCAAGATACCGTTAATAGCATCGAGCAACATTTTTCGATCATCGACGGCGTCAACGTAATCTGATTTAATTTTCCCGAATACCTGTGTGAACATTTGTAGTTCTTCCAAAGGTAAGCTAGATTTTTTCTGATCAACGCCTTCAGTTTGAGCAAAGCTAGAGTTGCTTACGCTAAGACAAAGTAAGCTGCTGAATAAAAAGGTTCGTACAATGTTTTTGAAAATGATCATGTTTTAAATTCCGGCTCAGAATAAGTTTAGTGCGGGCAAATAAGAAAAGGTTCAATGAGACTTTAACAGAGTTTAAAGGTTCTGCGTCTTACGATTTGTTAAGGTCGAGTAGTGCGTTAAATTCGGCACCATTTCAACGGATTTTGAGCGACACCATCTTTACGGATTTCAAAATAAAGTGCGGCTTTTTCTCGCCCTGCTGTGTCGCCCATACTGGCAATAATATCAGATTGTTGAACGTGCTCGCCTATCGACTTATGAAGGGCTTTATTGTGCCCATATAAACTCATCAAGCCGCCGCCATGATCAATGATAACCATTTCGCCGTAGCCTTGTAGCCAGCCTGCATAAACCACTTCGCCTGATTGGATTGCGCTAACCTCTGCGCCTTCGAGACCTTCGAGTAAAACGCCTGACCACGGCAGCCCGCTTTGTGCGCGTTTATCACCAAAGTGAGCAACAATATTCGCATTAGTGGGCATCGGCCAGTTGTTGCTGGCAATGCGGGGTTCGTTCTTTTGAGGGGGTTGCTTTGTTAGCAGTGCTCGCTTTTTCGCCTTAATATTTTGTTGTTTTTCAAGCTTAGCCAGCAGCGACTCTAAACGCGTTTTTCGCTGGCGAAGCTGCTTAATATTTTGTTTATCATCTGCTATTACAAGCTCGAGGCTGCTGACCATCGCAAGGCGGTTATTTTTAAGCTGGGTTAAATAGTGTTGATCTTCTTTGAGGGTCTTGTTGAGCTGGTCTAGCTTCGTTTGTTGTGTTTCAATCAGGGCGTTTTTTTGCTTAAGCTCAGTTTGCAAAAGGTTAAATGCATTAAGTTGCGTTTGGCGTGCAGAAGATAAGCTATGGGCATAATGGTTTAAGCGTGCCATGTGTTGCGTACCTTGCTGCGAAAGCGCCACTTTAAGCCCGCTTTGTTGGCCCATTAAATAGGTGGAGGTTAGTAATTTAGCTAATCGGTTTTGTGCGGCGGTTAAGCGCTGCTCCAAGTCTTTATTTTGCGTCAGCAAGGTGGCATGCTGCGCGGCAGACTTATCTTGTTTGAGCTGTGTTTGAGCTTGCTTTTGCGCGCGTTGTTGAATTTGCTTATCTAAGGATTTAATTTTTTTAAGCGTTTTTGTACGCTTTACTTGATGTTTTTTAAGGGCTTGTTTAGAGTGTTTTAGAGTGGCGTTTAACGTGTTCAGATCATGTTGGTTTTGGGCTTGTACGGGCAGTGCAAACAAGGTGGGAAATAATAATATTGTAATGCACAAACTAAATAATTTGAGAGAAGTGCGAATAACGGTGGTGTGGGCGGGCATCATGTCTGTTTAGGAATGGATGTTTAATTCGGCTCAAGAAATAGATTATTAATGTATAATTCAACATGAATATACAAATATTCCAAAGTTAGCGTTTAGTGTCTGTTGATATTGTGTAAGATACTAATCAACTTAGCACACGCCATCAAGCGATTGAAATTATTTATATGAGCAATATGACTGAAATTAACCATTTAAATTTTGATGATGCAGATTTATTCATCGATAACGAATCTGATATCAACCTAGCATCGCGTGCATTGAAAGCGATGGGCCACCCGTTGCGCCTGAAAATTTTATGTATTTTAGCTAGCCATAAGGAAGCTAGCGTGCAAGATTTAGTTGATTTTGTCGGCACCTCGCAAAGTAATATCTCACAACACTTATCTATTTTACGCGAAAAAGGCGTGCTAGATTCGCGAAAGGATGCGAATAAAGTCTATTATCATATCGTCAACGATAAAATCGTTAACTTAATGGGCTCTATGAAAGACGCTTTTTGCACAAACGAGTAGCTTAGCCTTAGCGCATTAATAACGCTATTTGTGGTTTGTATTGGTAGCTTGTGCTTGTAGTTTGTTTGGCGCGCGTCTTAATCTTAAGCTGATTTATGTCTCTATTAATGGGCGACATTAGATATAATCCTGCTTTATTACAACCCTCTTGGATTATTCCGTGGACATAGAATTCCTTAGCCAGAATTGGCATTTGATCTTAATGCTTGTCATTATTTTGGCCATGTTGGTGCTTGAGCCATACCTGCTTAAACTGTCTGGCTTAAAGATGGTAGGCCCTTTGCGTGTGACACAACTTGTTAACCGCGAGTCAGCGGTCATTTTAGATGTTTGCACCAGCAAAGAATTTAACGCAGGCCATATCCCTGACGCCATCAGCTTGCCATTATCTGACATCAGCTCTGCGCAAGAGAAGCTCAAAAAACATACTGATAAACCACTGATTATTAGCTGTCGCAGTGGTAGCCGGGCTAAGGGCGCTGCCAAGAAACTTGCTAAATTAGGCTTTAAAGATATTTATATCTTATCGGGCGGAAACATGGCTTGGAAAAAAGAGAACTTACCGATGAGCCAAGCTGCTTAAAACAATCTATTATTTAATATTATGAGCACAGAAACTAACGCAGAAGAAATTCGCTTAGAGCCAAGAAAAATCTTTTTAAAAGACGTTTCATTGGAATCCCCTATCTCACCTGAGGTGTTTGCGCGCGGGCAGATAAAACCTGCGATAGATGTACAACTAACCTTGCACCATAAAGCGCTAGAAACACAGTTTCATGAAGTGGTGTTACAAGTGACCGCCAGTGCAAAACTTGAGGAAGAAACATTATTTTTGGTTGAAGTACATCAAGGTGGCATTTTTGAAATTGCCTGTGATGATGCAAACAAACTTGAAATGGTGAAAGAAGTGGCATGTGCGAATATTTTATTACCCTTTGCACGCGAAACAATTGC
>JAZGFQ010000011.1:0-10476 GCA_036479635.1 Arenicellales bacterium | reverse complement strand
TTATGGGAAAAAACAAAAAGATGTACCACTCAGACCGCTTGAATGCACAGGCGAAGGAACGGGCATTGAAGGCACAGGAACCACACCCATACTCACCACGCCCTCACCCGATTTAGCACAAGATGGCCAAGGCACAAAAGTAGCAGGTATTGCGGCGGCGATCAGCAACAACACAACGGGCATTACGGGCGTAGCTTATCAAGCCGACATCTTACCCGTTCGTCTTAATCTCAATTCGGCCGATCCAATCGATTGCGTCAGCGTGAGCGATGCGCTACGTTATGCTGCCAAAAATGCAGATGTCATCAGCAACAGCTGGGAGACAGGTCCAGGTTTTCCAGAATGCCAAACTGAGATTGGTTTTGCCTTAAGTTTTATTGCCTCTGAATCAGGCACATTGGCACAAAAAAGAAGAGGCAATAAGGGCACACCAATAGTCTTCGCCAGCGGCAATACTGCGACAGGCTGGCGAAAAGTCTCCATTAATATTCCTGCGGGCACGGTCAAACTCACTTTACATAAAGATATCTTTGAGTCTAGCGGCGAAGACGCTGTTTGGATTGATGACATTACCTTGCCGAGTAGTTCCTTAGAAAACATCGGTGCTGCCCTTCCTAATGCTAATTGGAGCATCAGCAATGAAGGCGCGAATATCAGTGGTGGAGATGTTTACGCACGATGCGATGCCAGCGCTTCAGGAGATTTACCCGTCAGCGCCACAGGTAATCACGCCAAAGGAGGTGATGGTCATGCGATTAAATTAAGCACTTCAGGCAGTAGTTGTAAGTTCTTACAAATCACAGGCGCAAGCGCTGGCACACTTGAGTTTTGGGTATGGGTTTCAATTGAAACTTGGAATGATGGCAACTTCCCAGATGGCGATTTATTCCGTGTTTATATCAATAATAACAAGGTTGGTAATAATCTCATCAGTCGTTCTGCCGAAGGCATTGACTCAGCGATTTTTCATGACACGCTGGCCTACCCTGCTTCACATGCCAGCGTTATTTCAGTCGGTGCCAGTGATGATGGCAGTTTATTCGGCCATGAAGACCGCGCTTATTTTAGTCAATATAGCCCCAACCTTTCACTTGTCGCACCTGGCACTCAAATTATCACCACCGCTGGCTCATCAAACTACTCCAGCATGACAGGCACATCAGCCTCTGCGCCGATGGTGGCTGGCGTAATTGCCAATATGCTGGCGGTTAATAACAATTTAACTGAGCCTCAAATTCGTGATTACTTACAAGACAGCGCTGATCAAATCGGCCCAGAAGCTGAGCAAGCCTATGATGTTTCAAATGAATATTCCTACAATGCAGGGCATAATAAATATTACGGCCATGGTCGTTTAAACGCACATAAAGCTGTACAAATGGCCAATAATGTCAATGTGCTAGCGCTTGCTGAAGCACCTGAACTTTGCGAAGACCCAAATCCAGGCGCAATAGAAGATGATTTCTTATTATTAATGATTCCAGCCATCATTTCCGGTGCGCTTAAAAACAAACAATAACATGACACTCAAACCCATCCTACTTATCAGCGCTACAATGCTGACTTTAAGCGCTTGCACCCAAGAAACCCAAAATAAATTCGGCCGTGCCCTGCAAAATTGGACAGGCACAGATGGAATTCTAGAGATTTACGCAGGCGATAAATTAGTTAAACGCTTCATTGAAATTGATAAGCTCACCACTGCTGTGAGCACTAACGGTAACACCGCTCGGCCATATCGCTTTGGTTATGGCGTGTTAGATGAGAATTTAAATGGCGTAAAAGATGCCGACGAGGCTCAGGTTTATTTTGAGTTCAGCGATTATTCTACTTCGTATATCTTTCATGAAAAGCCTGTTATAAAACCGTAACCCTTAGATTAAGTCTCAGGTCTTTGCGAGGAAGCGCAGCTGACGCGGCAATCTGTGGACGACACTCGAGGGCGACACTTCGCCAAGGTCGAAGACTCGCCAAGGTCGAAGACTCGCCCAGGTTAAAGCTCTCTGGGAATTGTCATGCTACGTAACGTAGATTGCCGCGCTTCGCTCGCAATGACAGAAACGTTTAAGCGCCTAAATATTGTCCCACATCAATTGTTTTACACTGCAAAATTGATTTCCTGCGTTGCACCCCCAAATTAGTCTCAGACACTAATTTATGAGGTAAAGCCATGCGAATGGACAAACTAACATCTAAATTTCAACTGGCTTTACAGGACGCACAAAGCCTTGCCCTTGGGCGCAATCATCAATTCATCGAGCCGGCGCATTTGATGCTGACGTTACTCGACCAACAAGGCGGTACGGTGCGTCCACTGCTCACCAAAACTGGCGCGGTGATTCCGCAACTGCGCGCTTGCTTGGATGAAACCATCAACAGCTTCCCTGAAGTTGAAGGGGCGGAAGGCGAAGTGCATATTTCCAATGATTTATCCAAGCTTTTGAACTTATGTGATAAATACGCACAGAAAAAAGGCGATGATTACATTGCTTCTGAATTATTCTTACTCGCCGCTTTAGAAGATAAAGGCAAACTTGGCAAGAAACTCAAAGCCTTAGGTTTAAATCGTGATCTCGTCTCTACTGCGATTGATGAAATGCGCGGCGGCCAAGCCGTGACCGACGCCAACGCCGAAGACCAGCGCGAAGCCTTGGATAAATATACCATTGATTTAACCGAGCAAGCCGAGCAAGGCAAGCTTGACCCAATCATTGGCCGCGATGACGAGATTCGTCGTGCGATACAAATTCTACAACGCCGCACCAAGAACAACCCCGTTTTAATTGGCGAACCTGGCGTAGGTAAAACTGCGATTGCAGAAGGTTTGGCACAGCGTATTATCAACAATGAAGTGCCTGAAGGCATGCGTCATAAACGCTTATTATCTTTAGATTTAGGCGCATTATTAGCCGGTGCAAAATATCGCGGTGATTTTGAAGAACGTTTAAAAGCGGTGTTAAATGATATCGCCAAAGCCGATGGTGCCGTGATTTTATTCATTGATGAAATCCACACCATGGTCGGCGCGGGAAAAGCCGAAGGCGCAATGGATGCAGGCAATATGCTCAAACCTGCGTTAGCGCGGGGTGAATTGCATTGTATTGGCGCCACCACCTTAGATGAATACCGAGAATATATCGAAAAAGATGCAGCCTTAGAGCGCCGCTTTCAGAAAGTGCTGATTGAAGAGCCAACGGTGGAAGACACCATCGCGATTTTGCGCGGCTTAAAAGAGCGTTATGAAGTACATCATGGCGTTGACATCACCGACCCTGCGATCATCAGCGCCGCGACACTCTCGCACCGTTATATCTCGGACCGCCAGCTGCCTGATAAAGCCATTGACCTCATTGACGAAGCAGCCTCGATGATCCGCATGGAGATTGATTCATCCCCTGAGGAGATGGATAAACTCGAACGGCGCTTGATTCAACGTAAGATGGAACGTGAAGCGCTTAAAAAAGAATCAGATGATGCTTCTAAAGCACGGTTAGCCGAGTTGGATGAGAAAATTGCTGAAATGGAAGGCCAATTCAGTGAGTTAGATGAAGTTTGGAAGGCTGAAAAAGCAGCGGTGCAAGGTACAGCGCACATCAAAGAAGCGATTGAGCGCGCGCGCCATGAACTTGAAGCCGCTCAGCGCGGCGGCGATTTAGCGCAGATGTCTGAGATTCAATACGGGCGCATTCCTGATTTAGAAAAACAGTTAGCAAGCGCCAATGATATCGAACGCGATGATTTTACTTTGCTTAGGAGTGAAGTCACTGAAGAAGAGATTGCTGATGTGATTTCACGCTGGACGGGCATTCCTGTCTCTAAAATGCTCGAAGGTGAGCGCGATAAATTACTACGCATGGAAACTGAGATTGGCGAGCAGGTTATCGGCCAAAAAGAAGCGGTGATTGCGGTCTCAAACGCCATTAGGCGCTCGCGCGCAGGTTTATCTGACCCTAACCGCCCAAACGGCTCGTTCTTATTCCTAGGCCCGACGGGCGTGGGTAAAACCGAACTGAGCAAAGCCTTGGCGAATTTCTTATTCGATATCGATGAGGCGATGGTGCGGATTGATATGTCTGAATTTATGGAGAAACATTCAGTCGCTCGCTTAATTGGCGCACCCCCTGGCTATGTAGGCTATGAGCAAGGCGGTTATTTAACCGAAGCGGTTAGGCGCAAGCCCTACTCTGTGATTCTGCTCGATGAAGTCGAAAAAGCGCATGGCGATGTGTTTAATATTTTGCTACAAGTCTTAGATGATGGCCGCTTAACCGATGGCCAAGGCCGCACCGTGGATTTTCGTAATACGGTGATCATTATGACCTCTAACTTAGGCTCTGACATCATCCAGAATATGGCGGTGGACAATGATTACAATGCCATGAAAAACGCGGTGATGGAGATTGTTGGCCAGCATTTTCGCCCTGAGTTTATTAATCGCTTAGATGAATCAGTGGTATTTCACCCATTGGCAAAAAATGAGATTCGCCAAATTGCTAAAATTCAAGTCGATATTCTGGCGTCACGGCTCGCCTTACAAGAATTTGAGTTTGTTATCAGCGATACAGCCTTAGATTTTCTAGGCGATGCAGGTTTTGACCCTGTTTATGGCGCAAGACCACTGAAACGTGCGATTCAAAATGAGTTGGAGAACCCGTTATCTCAGATGATTCTTGCCGGTGAGTTCGCTTCTGGTGATAAAATTAAGGCTGAGTTAGCGGAGGGAAAAATCAGTTTTAGTAAAGGTTAAAAAATTTTCCTTTGTAATAACGCAGTGTAAAAACCTATTGGTCATTGCGAACGCTGCGCGGCAATCCGAGGGCGACACTCGAGGGCGATACTTCGCCAAGATCGGAGATTCGTCAAGATCGGAGATTCGCCAAGGTCGAAGACTCCCAAAGCTTAGATTGCATGACAAAAAATCCAATATACGCACTGAATCACACTTAAAAAATAAACTATGTCCTATCATCAAAATAACGCAGCCTTAAAGCCCGAATGGAAAACTGCTGGCTTACTGTGGCCTTATCTATGGAAATACCGTAGTCGCGTTATCATCGGATTGGTGTTTTTGATTGCCGCTAAACTAGCGAATATCGGCGTGCCTCTGGTGTTGAAAAATATCGTCGACAGCTTCGAAAGCACCGAATCTGCAATGATCGCCCTGCCTTTGATGCTACTCATCGCTTATGGCGCGCTCAGGTTCAGTTCAATTTTATTTAACGAATTACGCAATATCGTGTTTGCGCGCGCGTCGATCAACACTATCCGCGCGATTTCATTAGAAGTGTTTAAACAACTTCACCGCTTATCCTTGGGCTTTCATTTAGATCGAAAAACAGGTGCGCTGTCGCGTGACATTGAGCGCGGCACGCGTGCGATTAGCAGTTTTATGCGGATGTTTATTTTCAACATCTTACCCACAATCTTTGAAGTCACCGTCGTCATCGGCATTTTGTGGCTGCAATTTGAAGTCAAATTTGCGCTGGTCACTATCATTACTATCCTCATTTATTCAGCCTTCACCTTCATATTAACCCAGTGGCGCACGCGTTTTAGGGTTGAGATGAACCAAGCCGAATCTGATTCCAACACCAATGTTTTAGATTCCTTGCTCAATTACGAAACCGTTAAGGTGTTCGGTAATGAAGCGCTGGAAACCAAGCGTTTATCCAGCATTCTTGATCGCTGGAGTACGTCTTCTATGAAAAGCACTACCTCATTGGCGGCGTTAAATATTGGCCAAGCGCTCATTATCGCTACTGGTTTAACGATATTACTGATCATGGCCGCGCAAGGCGTGCAAAGCGAAGCGCTCTCGCTGGGCGATTTTGTCATGATCAACGCCTTTCTTATTCAGTTGTATATTCCCTTAAATTTCTTAGGCTCAATTTACCGCGAGCTTACGCACTCGTTGATTGATATGCAGCGTTTGTTTGATTTGCTCGATGAAAAACCTGACATTGTTGAATCTAACCACGCCCCTGCCTTGAAGTTAAGCCAAGGTAATATTGAATTTAAAGACGTGAGTTTTCGTTATCAAGATGATATCCCCTTGCTTGAATCACTCAACTTCACCATCAAAAGCGGTGAAACCTTAGCGATTGTCGGCCCTTCAGGCTCAGGAAAATCAACGCTCTCGCGCTTATTATTCCGGTTTTACGACCCAATTTCTGGCCAAATTTTAATCGACGACCAAGACATCAAGCACTGCTCATTAGACAGCTTGCGCAGCTTGATGGGTTTTGTGCCGCAAGAATCTGTGTTATTCAACCAAACCATTGGCTATAACATTCGTTACGGCAAACCCGATGCCAGCCAAGCCGAGATTGAACACGCCGCTAAACGCGCACAAATTCATGGCCTGATTGCCTCGCACCCAGAAGGCTATGATATTTTAGTCGGTGAGCGCGGCTTAAAGCTGTCAGGCGGCGAAAAACAACGCGTCGCGATTGCGCGCATGGTACTCAAAGGTGCGCCGATTCTAGTGTTTGATGAAGCCACCTCTTCACTAGACAGCCATTCTGAGCGCGCAATTCAAGAAGCGATTAGAGATGTCTCCAAGGGTAATACCACGCTTATCATCGCGCATCGGCTTTCAACAGTGACGCATGCTGATCAAATCATTGTTTTAGATAAAGGTAAAATCAACGAGCAAGGCACTCATACAGAACTCATCGCGCAACAAGGGCAATATGCTCAAATGTGGGCCTTACAGCAAGACGCTGAAAAAGACGCTGAAAAAGACGCTGAAAAAGACGCTGAATAAGACGCTGAATAAGGAATTGACCCTAGCCATAAGCTATTATTCCGCTTATGATCAGCCAAAATATTGCTGATGTATTAACAAATATAAACCATGAACTACCCAACCATTTTAGGCGTAAATATCGACCACGTCGCTACCATACGCCAAGCACGTGGCACAGCCTACCCTGATCTACTCGAAGCGGTTAAAGCCATCGAAGAAACCACCACAGATGCGATTACCATCCATCTGCGCGAAGACCGCCGCCATATTCAAGATGTTGATGTGCCTGCCATCATGGATTACACCCGCCTGCGGGTTAATCTTGAGCTCGCGGCCACCGATGAAATGGTTGGAATTGCCTGCAATGCCAAGCCACATGATTGCTGCATCGTGCCAGAAAAACGCGAAGAACTCACCACCGAAGGCGGCTTAGATGTGATCGGCCAGTTTGAGCGCATTAAAAAAGCCACCGCAGAATTAAACGCCGCAGACGTGCGCGTGTCTTTATTCATCGAGCCTGATCTCAAACATATCGACCAAGCCAACGCGATTGGCGCGCCCGTGATAGAGTTACACACAGGCGCTTATGCCGAGCACGCGGAGAACAGTCCCGAGCAAAAACGTGAATTCGAGCGCATTGTTAAAGCAGCTGAATATGCTGATTCCATCGGCCTACATGTTAATGCTGGGCATGGCTTGCATTACACCAACACACGCCAGATTGCAGATATCCCTGCGATTCGTGAATTAAACATCGGTCATGCGATTGTGGCGCGCGCTTTGTTTGTTGGCTTAAAGCAAGCAACCGAAGAAATGATTATTTTAATCAAATAATTTACGATGAGACGATTAAAGACCAAAGACGTGACATGAAAATAAAACAAATACTATGCTTCCTACTGATTACGTCTTGGCCATTTTTCAATGCTTATGCAGCGGACAATCAATGGGAAATTGGTTGTGACCAAGGTACGCCCCAAGCTTGTCAAATTCAGCATCAATTAGCCACGCCTGAAAACACTCTGCCCGCACAGATATTAATTTATACAGTCGATGCGCTGCAAATCTTAGAATATAAAGTCCCTTTGGGCCTCAATTTGCAAAAAGGTGTTCGTTTATTTATCAAGGGCAAAAATGGAAAACATGCGTTCCCAAGTGCCTTACTAACTTGCCACCAAAATGGTTGCCTAGGATTCACTCAAATCAATGAGAATCTGCTTACGCAGCTCAAAAAAGGCCGAACATTAACGCTAGAAACAACAGACTACAGCACGGATAAAAACCAAGATTTTCAATTCAGCCTCATCGGGTTTACCAAAACATACCAGCAGTTTATTAATCGCTAAACACAAGTTATCATTATGTGGGTGCGCACTATTCCATTTTTTTTCGTTTTATTGTGGTCAACTGGGTTCGTCGGCGCTAAATTTGGCCTGCCTTTTGCTGAGCCATTCACTTTACTAATGTGGCGTATGGCGCTCGTTGTGCCGATGTTTGCCCTGCTCGCCGTGATACTAAAGCGCCCTAATCTCAGCCTGCATGACGCAGCGATCCAGGGCTTAGTCGGCCTCCTGATTCATGGCATCTATCTCGGCCTGGTTTTTTATGCGATTAACCAAGGTGTCTCGGCAGGTTTAACCGCTTTAATCGTCAGCATGAACCCCTTATTAATTGCCGTTTTCTCTAGCGCGGTATTAAATACACCCGTTCGCCCAAAGGAATGGTTTGCTCTGCTGTTAGGCATGCTCGGCGTCATCATCGTGCTCATGGCCCCAACTCATTGGCAAGGTGCTGTGCAACTCAGTGATATATTCTTACTTCTGATCGCGTTATTTGCACTCTGCGCAGGCACCTTAATTCAAAAACGTTATGCTGAACGCATCGATTTAATCACCGGATTAAGCTATCAATATGCTGCATCCTTACTCTATTTTATCGCGATGTCATTCACGCTAGAGACTCAAGCAGTACAATGGACTTCCACCCTCATCATCACCATGGCTTGGCTGATCATTGCACTCTCATTGGCTTCCGTACTGCTGTTGATGTATCTCATCCAACAAGGTGATGCCACGCGCGTGGCCAGTTATTTTTATTTAGTACCACCCATGGCCGCATTTTGGGGTTGGTTGTTTTTTGATGAACAATGGAGCTGGACCATGCTGGTAGGCATTACGCTGGTGGTCACTGCCTTGGCGATGAACCGCGTTAAACCTTAGAGCAGGCATAGGCTAAAGATGCTGGCAACCCCAACCACCTTTATTCGGCGCTGGCCCGCACACTACACCATGCAGAAAGCGCGCGCCCTCAAATTGTGTGCCGATGATTTCGATAGATTCAAAAACCTCATCGATATCAATATCCGATAAATCAGCGCCTTTCAAATTTGCGCCACCGAGCAAGGTATCAGACAAACGCACGCCTAACATACGCGCGCCTTGCAGGTTGGCCCCGCGTAAATTGGTGCCGCTTAGGTTCGCACCGCTTAAATCAGCTTCGTTTAAGTTCGCACCTTGTAAGTTGAGCGATGATAGATCTGTATGGCTTAAATCACACTGCTCACATTCTAAGGTTTCTAGTAATCGTGCTTTTTTTGCTGCTTGATTGGGTTCAAGTGCAAAACTCAGTCCTGAAAACAGGCTGAAAACCATGATGATCGATAACGGGCAGAATGTTCTTATCATTAACGTTTGACCTTTCTTCCCCTTTGCAGTTCATTTCTTTAACAGCACACGCTTAAAAAGACGACGTCAACTTATTCTTTAAAATATTTCTCATGTAAAACCAAATACTCCCCGCTCTCTTTCATTTCCAATAATGCGCGGTCTATACTTTCTTTGAACTTGGATTTCTCAGGATACAACAAGCCATATTTCTCAGGCTTAAATGATTCACCCACCGCCTTTATAAAGGCCTTGCCTTCATGGCTGGCGTAATAACTAACAATAGGGGCATCTCCAACAATCGCATCTAACTGCTTGTTTTTAAGCGCCACGTATAAATCTGAATATTGCTCATAAACGATGGGCTTAACGCCTACTTTTTCCTGAATAAACTTGATGGTAGGTGCGCTGTTAATCACGCCGACTTTCTTGCGCTCCAAGTCTTGATACCCTGAAATACTGGAATACAGTTTTGAGACAGTCATCGCTGAAGTCATTTTAGCGGTGAGCGTTGAGATGAAAAACAGCGAAGCGATCACCCAGAACATCGCCAGTAATCTTGAAAGTTTATTGGGCGGCACATCTTTCTCAAAACTGCCCATGGTGATGCTGATGAACGCCCACCAAAAAGCATCCCATACGCCATCCACGTAATGATGGCTGAAATAATGGTTCTGCCCAGGTTTGGCAAAACGCTCGTAGAACCAGAGTAAATGCGCCACGATCAATAGCAACATGAACGAGCCTAAGAAAAACCATAACACGCCAGATTTTAGAATTAAGCGTAAAACCGATTGCTCTTCGCCTGTTTTACGCACCAAAATCCTAAGCCCTGAATCTAAAATGGGCTGCGAGAAATCCATTTCTTTCTCTCTGGCTGAGGTGATGGTGATGTTCGCCGCAGATAAATCTACCTTCGCCGCTTTGGTGGCTGAAATTAAGCCATTGAAGGAATCAAACCCCTGTAAGGTGTAATCTAAGTCAAGCCGCACGGCTAGGGCATCGAATAGTTCGATTGAAAAACCATCCCACTGGCCTTGCTCGTTTTTATAAGACAAAGGTGGG
>JAZGFQ010000010.1:0-4194 GCA_036479635.1 Arenicellales bacterium | reverse complement strand
AGCATGACATAGTTGGTGACATCCACCACAGGCGAAATACTTCTTAAACCTGCTTTCCTAAGTTTTTCTTTCATGTTATCAGGTGTTTGTACCTGATAATTAATGTTTCTTATGATTCTGCCTGCATAGCGAGGACACTGCTTTGGCGCCGATAGCACCACGCCCAACACATCATCCATGCTTGCTTTAACAGGTTTAACGTCAAGTTCAGATAAGCTGGCTTTTGACAGCGCTGCCACATCACGTGCCACACCTGCAATGCTCAAACAATCGCCGCGATCAGGGGTTAAGTCCACATCAATAATGGCATCGTCTAAGGATAAATAATCATCGATTAATGTGCCAACGCCTGCATCAGCGCTCAATTCTAATAAACCTAAAGACTGCTCTTCCAAGCCTAGCTCAGCCGCAGCGCAAATCATGCCCGCAGACGCCACACCACGCACTTCTCGCGCGCCAATATCCATACCATTTGGTAAGACCGCGCCTACCAGCGCCACAGGCGCTTTTAAGCCTTTTCGTGCATTGCTCGCGCCACAGACGATGGTCAGACTTTCTTTCTCGCCTACATCCACCGTGCAAATGTTTAATTTATCCGCATCTGCGTGTTTTTCGATGTGCGTAATCTCGCCCACACGCACTTTATCGCCCAATAACGTTTGATGCGTGACGGTTTCAACTTCTAAGCCTGCTTGGGTGAGTAATTCTGCTAAGGCATCGGTATCAATCTTAGGCGATACCCATTCTCGTAACCATGATTCGCTGATGATCATTTCGCCAAGCCTCTTGCTGCGTTTAATGTATTATGCTTTTTCATATCTTACCCCTACGCCTTGAACTGCTTGAGAAAATCGATATCGTTCTCAAAGAACAAGCGTAAATCATTCACGCCATAGCGCAACATGGTTAAACGCTCAACGCCCATGCCAAAGGCATAACCTGAATATTCCTCAACATCAATGCCGCCGTGCTTTAACACCTCAGGGTGTACCATGCCGCAGCCTAGAATTTCTATCCAGCCAGATTTACTGCAAATTCTGCAGCCCTCGCCTTCGCAAAATACGCATTCGATATCCACCTCAGCCGATGGCTCAGTGAACGGAAAGTAAGACGGACGAAAGCGCACGCCTAAATCTTTCTCAAAAAAGGCTTGCAAGAAATGAATCAGCACGCCTTTTAAATCAGCGAAAGAGATATCTTTATCAATCGCTAAGCCTTCGATTTGATGAAACATGGGCGTGTGCGTCACATCCGAATCACAGCGATACACCCTGCCCGGCGCGATGACTTGAATCGGCGGCTTGGTGTTGTGCATATAACGAATCTGCACGGGCGAGGTATGCGTGCGTAACACAGTTTTTTCATCCACATAAAAGGTGTCGTGCATCGCACGTGCTGGATGGCTTTCAGGAATATTGAGCGCTTCGAAATTATAATAATCCGATTCAATTTCAGGCCCCGTCGCTACCGTAAAACCAATGCGCGTAAAAATATCTTCCATACGCTTTAAGGTTTGGCTGATCGGGTGAATTGAGCCAGTAAATTCGGCATTTCGCCCGGGGAGCGTCACATCGATGGTTTCCGCCGCAAGCTTATCGTTCAAGGTTTTGAGTTCTAAAGCAATGCGCTGCGTTTCTAACGCCGTTTGCACGGCATTACGCACCACATTCACGTCATTACCAAAGCTTTTACGTTCTTCATGCGGCAAACTGCCGATGCGTTTAAGCTGCGCTGTAATTAGGCCTTTTTTACCTAGATAATCCACGCGAAACTGCTCGAGTTGATCGAGCGTTGATAATTCACCCAATGCTTTGAGCGCCGAAGATTCCAATTCACTTAATGAGACGGTATTCACGTTTAATATTATAAAGACAGATTGATTTAAAAGGCGGATTGATTAAAAGGGGAGCTCTGTATAATTTATGTACAAGAGATCTCAAAGGTTATAACACAAAAAAGGGAAGGCGTAAGTAACACCTTCCCCGTTTTATTTAACCATCACATAACGCGCCTTACCGGCACTTTTGAATCGTGATGTTAAGCCGCCGCATTCGCTGCAAGGGCTGCTTTCGATTGATCTTCTTTAGTCGGCACTAGCGCTTTCGCACGTGTTGCTAAAGTTGCAAAAGCATCTTTGTCGTGTACGGCAATATCAGCCAATACTTTACGATCAAGATTAATGCCCGCTTTACTCAAGCCATTCATTAGACGGCTATAACTTATATCATTCAAGCGAGCAGCCGCATTGATACGCGCAATCCATAAGCGGCGAAATACGCGCTTGCGGTTTTTACGATCTCGGTAAGCATACTGGCCTGCTTTCGCAACAGCTTGCTTGGCAACTTTGTACGTCCGGCTACGCGCACCGCGATAACCTTTGGCTTGCGCCAGTACTTTTTTGTGACGTTTCTTGGCGGTAACACCGCGTTTAACTCTTGGCATGTCTCTGTCCTCTTAAGCGTAAGGTAATAAGCGTTGGATTGATTTGTGATCTGACTTGTGCACGAGCAAAGTTTCACGCAAATGACGCTTACGTTTAGTGGTTTTCTTCGTCAAAATATGACGCAAATGAGACTGAGAACGTTTGAACTTACCAGAACCCGTTTTCTTGAAGCGCTTGGCGGCGCCTCGGTTCGTTTTTAACTTAGGCATAATAAACCGTATATAAAAATTTTAATTCGATATTCTAACGCGATGCTTAACTTAAGTTTCCTTAAGCGCAACATACTTCAAACCTTAGCCAAACCTATTTAAGGGTTTCTAGGCTAAGCCTTTCTGGGCGCGAGTACCATTACCATTTGACGACCTTCGAGCAACGGCTTAGCTTCTACCGCTGAAATCTCTTCTAAATCATCACGAATCCTTTCTAACATTTCAAGCCCTAACTCACGATGCGCCATTTCACGGCCTCTAAATCTCATCGTGACTTTAGTCTTGTTTCCTTCTGTCAGGAACTTAGTCAAATTTTTAAGCTTTACAGCGTAATCACCGACATCCGTTCCAGGACGGAATTTTATCTCTTTAACTTGCGTTGTTTTTTGATTCTTCTTTGATTCTTGACGTTTCTTACGCTGTGTAAACACTTGTTTGCCGTAATCCATGATTCGGCAGACAGGCGGTTTAGCGTGAGGCGAAATTTCCACCAAATCGAGACTCATCTCTTTGGCTTTCAATTTTGCTTCTGCCAGCGATACAATGCCCGCTTGCTCACCTTTATCGTCAATTAATCTTACAGGGTCTGACCTAATTTGGTCATTTATATTTGCCTGCTTCTTTTTAGCGATGCTAATTACCTCAAAACAATTTAGTTAAATTCGCAGCCCGTATCAGCTTTAAAAGTTTAAGTTTCTAAACTCAAGCCATTGCCTTCAAGATATTCAACAAAGGCATCGATACTCATCGAACCTAAGTCATCTCCTTCACGGCTACGCACTGCAATCTGTTCATTTTCAATTTCACGATCACCCGTCACCAATAAAAATGGAACGCGGCTAAGCGTGTGTTCGCGGATTTTAAAGCCGATCTTCTCGTTTCTCAAGTCCGAAACCACTCTAATGCCTTTATTTTTCAATGTTTTTTCCACTTTTTCGGCATATTCGCGTTGTTTATCGGTAATTGTCATCACAACCGCCTGCACAGGCGCTAACCAAAGTGGGAATCTGCCTTCGTAATTTTCGATCAAAATACCGATAAAACGCTCGAATGAACCTAAGAGCGCGCGGTGCAACATCACCGGCACTTGCTTAACGCCATGCTCATCAATATACGATGCACCTAAGCGCCCTGGCATGGAAAAATCAACTTGAATCGTGCCGCATTGCCATACGCGCCCGATGCAATCTTTTAATGAAAATTCAACCTTTGGGCCATAAAACGCGCCCTCACCCGGCAAAGTTTCCCAATCTAGTCCTTTAACATCTAACGCATCGCCCAAGGCCGCTTCTGATTTATCCCAATCGGCATCGGTGCCCACGCGCTGTTCTGGGCGTGTTGATAAGCGATAAATCACTTCTTCAAAACCCAAGGCCTTGTAAACGTCATGTAAGAAATCAATGAACGTCGCGACTTCTTCTTGAATCTGCGCTTCAGTGCAAAAAATATGCCCGTCATCTTGCACAAAACCACGCACGCGCATCAAGCCGTGAAGCGAGCCTGATAACTCATTACGGTGGCAAGAGCCAAATTCCGCAAAAC
>JAZGFQ010000009.1:0-2991 GCA_036479635.1 Arenicellales bacterium | reverse complement strand
TAATAAGGCATCTAAAATGGTGATGTGACTGCGCGCTAAACCTTTATCTGCAATCGCTTCGCGCACTCTAAACTCCATCGATAAACGAATGGTTTCATATAGCGCCGCTTGGCCTTTTCCTAATGGCACAGAGCGTATCATTTCTGTTTTGGGCGGCAGTTCCTTTTCAACCTCATCTTTCTTGCGGCGTAGCATAAACGGTGCAACGCGGCGCGCAAGCTTGGCGCCAGTTTCAACATCGCCATGTTTTTCGATGGGGGTTTGGTATACACGTTTAAAGGTTTTAAGGTTGCCTAAAAAACCTGGCATGAGAAAATCAAATTGCGTCCATAACTCGCCTAAATGATTTTCCATGGGCGTGCCCGTTAAGCATAAGCGGTGGCGGGTGTTTAATTTTCGTACGATTTGCGCGGCTTTGGCGCGCGGATTTTTCACTAACTGTGCTTCATCAAGCACGGCTAAATGGTATTTTTGCTTGAGCAAGGTTTCAGCATCGCGCGGTAGCAACGGATAAGTCGTGAGCACCACATCTGAACTGGCAATGTCTTCGAAAAATTGTTTTCGGTCAGGGCCTTGTAATACCACGGTGTTAAGTTCAGGCGCGAAGCTCTCGATCTCACGCCGCCAGTTGCCCATTAAGCTAGTGGGTGCGATAACAAGTACGGGCAAATCTAAACGCCCGGCGAGCTTTTCGGTGAGAATATGGGCGATGGTTTGTACGGTTTTACCTAAGCCCATGTCATCCGCCAAGATGCCGTTTAATTGGTATTCTCTTAAGAACGCCAGCCAGCTTAAGCCTGCTTCTTGGTAATCGCGCAGTTCGCCTAAAAAACCTTCAGGCACAGGGCAGGGCGTGATACCTGAAAAATCTTTTAGTTTGGCACCCAGCTCGCGTAGAAAATCACCACCTTGCCAACGTAAATTAGTTTCAGTTTCTAACTCGCTTAATAAGGCGGAGTCATAACGTGAAATACGTAGGCTTTCTTGATTGATATCTACGCTATCAAAAAGCTCATACAGTGTTTGCATATATGGGCGAATTTCAGCGCCCTTGGCTGAAATAAATTGGTTCTCATCTAAGGGAATGTAGAGCGTATCAGGTAGTTGATCTGGCTCGAATTGGTGCAATAAGGGCAGCAAGAGTTTTAATAATGATACGCGCTGGCCGTTGACTTCTACATCTAAGCGCAAATTAAACCAATCGTGGCTTTCTTCTTCGATATCGCCCCAATAATCTTCGGCCTCATAAATCTCTAGGTTGAAATTATCTTGCAGACTGATCTCCCAGCCTTCTACTTCTAATTCAGGGATCTGTTTATCAACAAAGTCAGCCCAAAATGCGATGCCTTCTTGGCTATCTTCGGCAAAGGGTGCGATAAACATCATTTCTTTATGGTCGCCTAATTGTGCGGGTACGAAACCTGCTTCTTTTAGAGCGATTAAAGCGGTGGTTTCTTGCTCGATATGATGCTCGATTTCAATCAACTTATCATTTTCATCTAGCAGTGTAATATCACTAGGGTTCGCTTTACTGGCCGCAGCAGACAGCACCCAATCTTGATATTTAAATTGTAAACTTAGGCTTCGAGTGAGCGCGTCTTTATGTTTAGTTTTACTTAATTTAAGTTGCGGTATAGGCAAAACGCCTGCAATTTTAGTGACCTCAATTTTACGAGGAGTCGGAATACCAAGGTGGCTATACTTTTTAACTAATAAACGGCTGAATGCCTGTGCTTGGCTTGAGGCTAAAACGGGGGCATCGATGAGCTGCTGTAATTGTTCTGGGTTAAGCCCCATGACATCAAGCTCGCCTATTTCAAGCGAGACGGTATCGATATAACAAGGTGGGTCAGTCAGAATAAGTTCGGTGTGTTTGCCTGCACGTAGTTGTAGGCTAAGCTGATTATTAGGCTCGTCTTTCCAGAAAATATCTAGGGTTCGACCTGTGCCTAATTGGAGAGGAGAAGATTTAAGGGATTCCCAATAACAGCGACCAGATTCGAGCATTTTTTCCAGCGCCAAAGCACCCGCCGCATGGCGTAGGTTTTTCTTAGATTGCCAATGGTCGTTATCCGCCGCCATGATGAGCTGTGCAATTTCAACATCTAACATGTTGGCATAAGCGGGTTTCATATATGGATGCGCGATGTTATTTAAAACCGCATTGCGCGCCACACCCATGCCGCCTTTTTTAAGCTGGCGCGCGACTTTAAGTTCAACCTGTATAGGTTGTTTAACGCGTGTTTGAGAGAGCAGATACAAGACTATATCTGTTTGATCTTTAGTACTTGTAACGGCATCCCCAGATTGTTGAACATCTTTAAGCCAGGCGAAATTATCACCTTGGTCGTCATTTTGGCTGGTTGCTTTGGTTTTGTTGGGTGTTTTTCGTAAGCTGTCGCGAAAATCTAAACACACCGCGACCACATGCTTGCAATTAAAGCGCACAGGGCAGTTGCAGTTACCGATGATATCGATGAGTTGGTTGTTTTGATCCCAGCGAATGGTAATGGTTTGAGCGTAAGGATCACTGCCCATCACGCGTGATTCAAGCTCAACGTGGTTACGCTTGTTTGAGGTGTTACGCTGCTTTAAGACGAGACCGCCTTTAAAATAGGCTTCTCCGCGCTTAAAATAGGTATTGCCAAAAATTTGGCGCAAATCGCCATTTAATAATGTATGAGGTTTGTTCACGAGCGTTTTGTTATAAAATTAAGCGATAGAAATGCAACCGTCGATGTTACTCGCTTTAGATTTAATTGCGGAGGTTTAAATGCGATTTTCCACGTTTTTTTTACGACATTAAGGACGCTAAAATTAATTGAGACCTCAGCATAATTCAAGTGCATAGAAAAATGAGATAGTTTTTTCAAGGTTCTCGATAAAATTGAGTGTAATAGCTAGCTATTGCGCGATATTTTGACGTGGAGATTGGAAATAAATAGCCATTTTATCTTGTGCTTGAGTTATGCTGAGGTTTCAATTGTAAAA
>JAZGFQ010000008.1:0-12957 GCA_036479635.1 Arenicellales bacterium | reverse complement strand
GAGCACATTCGCAAATTTATCTAATAAAGGCGCTTGAAATGCAGCAAAGGATTTATTGTGTTGAATCGCCAGTGTTTTAGGCGTAATTTCACCAAACAACAGCAATAATGGTACCATCACAAATAGGTTTAGGTACACATTCTCACTTCCAAACGCGTTAACCAGCATGGTGGTTGAGAGCGTTGAGGCGGCAATATTGACCGATTCATTACCAATCAACATCGTCACAATGAGGCGGCGTGGTGCCGTTAGTAATTTCTCAATGATGCTCGATTGCTTGGGGTGGTCTTTCTCCAGCGCTTGCCGGTGGCTGTGCCTTAATGAAAACAAGGCCGTCTCTGAACTAGAGAAAAAGCCAGATAAAGCCAGCAAAACAATCATGCCTAATAATTGAAACCAAAAGACGATATCCATCAGCGACCTCTCTGACATGCACGACTTATGTCAGGCACACGTTTAGGCATAACAATATGGCCGCTAGGGGCAAAAGAGCTATTAAAGAAAAGAGTGGTTTCTGGCAAACGCCAACTCGGCGGTTCTGCAGGCTGGTCTGGTAAGTCCATCAATGTCATTCGCTTATGTGAAGGGTCATTATAATACAGAATTGCACGCATTTTTACGCTGAGCGATTAAAACACACCATTAAATTACCATGATTCAGACGATACTTTGCCATGCAAAACCTGAATAATAGGGTTTCTAGACATTGATAAAAGAGTGATCGTCAAATGAGCAAGGCCATGACACAGAAAATATTCATCCCCGTGAGTGACGAGATCTTTTTTGATCGCCCCGAACTGATCAGCGCGCCTCTGCGCCCATACACCCAAGGCATGCCTTGCTATCACTGGTTAGACGTTGAATTAAACCCTGAAGATGACGCTAAAATTGCTGAAAACTTTCATCATCTAACGAATAATTCAACCGAAGAGTTGGCCGCTTAACCGTAACGTTTTCTAACGCTAACGAACTAAGCAGGTTGTAAATTCGCAAACGCTGCGACTAACCACTTACCCCCCACTTCCTCAAAATTCACTAATACCCGTGCGTGCTCGCCCGCGCCTTCTACCGTCACCACTGTACCAACGCCAAATTTTTTGTGTGTCACCTGCCCGCCCAAACTAAATTCATTTGATGCGCTAGCCGTTTGCCGCGCACCGCCACCCAAGGATTGATACGTTGAATTAGAATGCAGATGATAACTGCGCTCTTCTTGTACTAAGGCAGGCGGAATTTCAGCCAAGAACCGTGAGGGTTGGGTATAGTTTTCACGCCCGTGCAAGCGCCGTACTTCGGCGTAAGAAATTACTAATTTCTGCATGGCACGGGTGATGCCGACATAACATAAACGCCGCTCTTCTTCTAAACGCCCAGGCTCATCAATTGAACGCTGATGTGGAAATAAGCCCTCTTCCAAGCCGCTCAAAAACACCAAAGGAAATTCTAAGCCCTTGGCCGAGTGTAAACTCATCAACTGCACACATTCTTCCCACTCAGCGGCTTGCCCTTCACCTGCCTCTAAAGCCGCGTGCGCAATAAAAGAGGAAAGCTCGTCCATATTTTCACTGGCCTCGTTCTCATCTACTTCATAATTGCGCGTGGCATTAATAAGTTCTTCTAAGTTCTCTACCCGCGTTTCAGCTTTCTCTCCCTTCGCTTTTTTATAATGATCCATCAGACCTGATCGAATCAATATCGCATCGGCTTGCTCGTGTAACTCTAAGCCTTTAATTTCGGCCTGCATGGATAAAACCAGTTCTAGAAATTTTGAAATCGCACTCGCAGCGCGCGCAGTTAATTGCCCTTGCTCAATCAAACCATGGGTTGCCTGCCATAAAGATTGATCATGCCCGCGCGCATAAGCGCGCACCATCTCTAAGGTTTTATTGCCGATACCGCGCGTGGGTTGGTTAATAATGCGCTCGAAGGCGGCATCTGAATTTAAGTTACTGAGCAAGCGCATATATGCCAAGGCATCTTTTATTTCTGCACGCTCAAAAAAGCGTAGCCCGCCATAAACACGATAAGGAATCGCCGCTTGCATCAAGCGTTCTTCAAACACGCGAGACTGCGCGTTAGAGCGATATAAAATGGCGATAGAATCGCGCGCATTGCCCTGTTTAATCCAATCACCGATGCATTCAATCACATAGCGCGCTTCTTCGAGATCATTGCTCGCACCGTATAAAGTAATTAAGTCGCCCTCAACACCTTCTGTCCACAGCTTTTTGCCCATGCGCCCTGTGTTGTGTTCTATCACCGCATTGGCCGCTTTTAAAATGGTGCTGGTTGAGCGATAGTTCTGCTCTAAGCGAATGAGTTTTGCGCCGTTAAAATCTGTCTCAAAATTAAGAATATTTTCAACCTTAGCACCGCGCCAACCATAAATAGATTGATCATCATCGCCCACTGCAAACAAATTTTGCCGATCGCCAGCTAATAGTTTCAGCCATTGATACTGAATGGAGTTGGTGTCTTGAAATTCATCGACCAAAATATGTTGATAGCGGTTTTGATATTGTGCGCGCAACGCTTCATTGTTCTTAAACAGCTCCAAAGCCCGTAGCAATAATTCTGCAAAATCGACTAAGCCGCTGCGCTGGCAATACTGCTCATAGCCAGCGTAAACTTTAATCATGGTCTCTTGCTGAAAATCACCGTTATCCGGTAAATCGTTCGGACGGCGGCCTTCTTCTTTATGCTGATTAATCGCCCACTGTAATTGTTTCGGCGGCCAGTAGGCTTCGTCTAAATCCATGTCTTTAAGCACACGGCGAATCAAGCGATACTGATCATCGCTATCGATGATCTCAAAGGTATTGGGCAAGCCCGCCTCTTCAGAATGCGCGCGCAGTATACGATGGCAAAGCCCATGAAACGTACCCATCATCATCGCGCCTAAGGGCACGCCTAATAATTTTTCCACACGATTGCGCATCTCCTTGGCGGCTTTATTAGTGAATGTCACTGCCAATATGGATAAAGGCGAGACTTGATAACCTTCAACTAACCAAGCAATGCGATGCGTGAGCACGCGGGTTTTACCACTGCCCGCACCAGCCAGAACAATCATTGGGCCTGGCGGGGCGGCAACCGCTTCACGCTGCGCTTCGTTTAAATCTTCAAAAATGTGGGATACGTCCATCGGCATATTATAGCCGCTTGCACCAAGTATAGTTCACTGATACTCTTAAGAAATCTATAGCGTGATGAAATAAATAAAGATGGATCGCCAAGGCAAAGGGATGAAATACCCCCAATCAAACCAAAGCCCGTGCCTATCAACTAATATCTAGATTAATGACTTTCTTTAAAAATCTGTTTACACGATTTTTTCGACGATTGGGCGCGCCGCCCCAAGGCTTAATGCCGAGTAATCATACAGCCTCATCCTCCATCAATCCGATGATGACTAGCACGGCACACTCATCAACACAGGCCTCTTCATCGAGCGCAACGGGCTCACGCAGCAAAAAAATTAAATTCGACCCACGTGCGCCCTTGCCTGAAAACACCGTTATCGAATCTTATCAATTGCATAAAGTCATCGGGCGTGGCAGTTTTAGCTTGGTTTACAGCGGCACGGATTCTCGCACCAATCTGCCCATCGTGGCGAAAGAATATTACCCCAAGCGCTATGCCCTACGCGTGGATGATTCCTTAAGCATCACACCGACAGAAGACAAGCTGAATAAAGTCTATGAAGAGGGTTTCAAGCAGTTCTTTAAAGAAGCCATTGCACTGACAAAAATCAAACACCCGAACATCATCAAAAACACCGATATGTTTCGCGCTAACCACACCGCCTATATGATCTCACCCTCAACGGGCGGACATGATTTAAAATGGTTCATCACCAACATCCGCAAGGCGATAGATCTGGATCAGGTGTATCAAATATTCATGCCTGTTTTAAGCGCTCTGCATTATATGCACTCAGCCAATTTACTGCATTTAGATATCAAGCCTGCAAATATTTTACTGCAACCTAACCGTGAATCTTTGCTGCTTGATTTAGGTGCCGTACAAGGCATCTCTAGCACCTCACGTTTTAATAGCTTTCAAACCCTCACCCACGGTTTTGCCCCCCACGAACAATATGATAAAGACAAGGCTCTTGGGCCTTGGACAGATATCTACGCCTTAGCCGCCACCTTATATTGCTGCATTACCTTAAAGCCACCTGCTAAATCGGTTGATGGCAAAATAGCGGGGCAATTAGATACCGATACCTATGGCGAGGATTATCCGCACCCCATGCTTGAAGCTGTTAATAATGCCCTATCTTACGCCCAAGACCAACGATTCACTGATGTCGACACCTTTGCGCGTAAATTATTAGATGGCTCAAAGTGGGCGACTTTACGTGATTACGAGCTACGCGTCATGCATTACGACCGTACAGACCTTAAGATGATTACTTCACAAAATGCATTGGCGGGTGCCTTTTTGGATAAACAAACTGCCTCTTAAATAGAGCGCTGATGCACTGCCCGCACATTCAACACCAAACCCAACAATATCAACCCAGACGCCAATAACTTCCACCACGGCAACGGTTCTTGCAAAAACACACTCGATGCGGCAATCCCGAACACCGGCACCATCAGCGCCCACGGCGTGACGCTATTCGCAGGATACTTCAGCAGCAATACATTCCATAAACCATAACCAATCATCGTATTGCCCACGGTCTGCCAAAGTAAGATGCTCCACGCGCCTAAACTGGCATTGTGCACACTGCTTAACATGAGTGCTGCGCCTTCAAAATATAACGACATCGCCAACAACGGCGGCAAAGCAAAGATCGCTGACCACGCTAAAAAAGCGATGATATCCACCTTGCCTGCACGCTTGACCACCAAGTTCCCGCCCGCCCAACTGGCCGCAGCGATCAACACAATACCCAAGCCTAATAACGTCGTTTGGCCATCCGTTTGAAACGCAATTAATAACAAACCTGCGGCGCAAAATGCCAAAGCCCATATTTGTTTTACGTTAATCTGCTCATGAAACCACACGGCCGCCAACAAAATCGTAAAAAACACTTGGGCTTGCACCACCAAAGACGCCAAACCTGGCGTGATGTTTTCTTGCATTGCCCAAAATAATAAACCGAATTGCCCAAAACCAATGAACACGCCATAACTGGCAATCATCCACCACGGCACTTTGGGTTTAGGTAAAAATAAAATCAACGGAAATGCTGCCAATAAGAATCTCAAAAATACAAATAGATACGGCGGAAAATCATCTAAGCCGATTTTAATCAATACAAAGTTCGTGCCCCAAATAAAGGTCACAAGCAGCGCAATAAGTTGATGAGGGAATGTCATGGGCGTTTATGATTCAGCGTTTATGTTTTGTTTGAGTCTAATGCGTAGCCAACCTAATAATAGGTACAGTTAGCGTTAATATCTACAACGCCCTGCATCTACACCTTGCTAAATACGCCGCGCTTAGCGACACTTAAAGGTATTTATCTCACTTTAAAGTATTCATCATGCCCAGCAATTCTGAACTGTTTGACCTCGCTAAAAAACACATTCCGGGTGGCGTAAACTCGCCAGTGCGCGCATTTAAATCGGTGGGCGGCGATCCAATCTTCATCAAGCGCGCCAAAGGCGCTTATATCTTTGATGAAAGCGATCAGCAATATATCGATTATGTCGGCTCTTGGGGGCCAATGATTCTCGGTCATGGCGATGAAGACGTCTTAACGGCGGTTAAAAATGCGGCCGCTAACGGTTTGAGTTTTGGTGCACCCACCATAGTGGAAACCCAAATGGCCGATTACCTCTGCCAGCGCTTGCCTTGGGTTGAAAAAGTACGTATGGTCAATTCAGGCACCGAAGCGACCATGAGCGCCATTCGCCTTGCACGTGGTTATACTGGGCGCGATAAATTACTCAAATTCGAAGGCTGTTACCACGGCCATGCAGATAGTTTACTTGTCAAGGCAGGCTCAGGCGCATTAACATTTGGTGTGCCAACTTCCCCTGGCGTGCCGGCGAGCGTAGCGGAAAATACTTTAACGGCCACTTATAATGACCTAGCCAGCGTGCAAAGTTTGTTTGAGGCCAACCCTGATGAAATTGCTTGCCTCATTTTAGAGCCCATTGCAGGCAACATGAATTGCGTGCCGCCCGTCGCGGGCTTCTTGCAAGGCTTACGAGAATTGTGCGATGCACACGGCGCTTTGCTCATTATCGATGAAGTGATGACAGGCTTTCGCGTAGGGCCGCAAGGCGCACAAGGCCTTTATGGCATCGAAGCTGACCTCACATGCTTAGGTAAAATCATTGGCGGCGGCATGCCTGTGGCGGCATTTGGCGGCAAAGCGGATATCATGAATCACCTCTCGCCCGAAGGCGGCGTGTACCAAGCTGGCACCTTATCAGGCAACCCTGTAGGGATGGCGGCTGGCTTAAAAACGTTACAAAAAACCGAAGCCGATGGCTTTTACGCTGATTTAAGCGAGAAAGTGCAGTTCTTGTTAAGCGGCTTACACCTTGCCGCGAAAGAGGCGAATATTCCCTTTACCAGCAATTCAGTCGGCGGTATGTTTGGCTTGTTTTTCACTGATGCTGATAAAGTACAAAACTTTGATGATGTCATGGCCTGCGATGGCGAGCGATTCAACCAATTCTTTCACGGCATGCTAGCCGAAGGCATTAATTTCGCACCTTCCGCCTTTGAAGCAGGATTTATTTCTGCTGCGCATAGCTCAGATGATTTACAAAAAACCATCGATGCCGCCAAAAAAGTGATGCTCAGCTTATAAAATCTAGCTCCGATGGGTGTGCGCCCACCCCTTTAGCATAATAAGAACACGCTTAACTCAAGCCTACGCTTGAGCTATAATCCCGCGGCTTTTTCATGGCAGCGCGCGCAGCGGCTTAGCGTCAAAACATCGCTTCGCCTCTCTCGCTGCTTTATATATCATCTTCAAATTATGTAAAGTCATCATGGCGAACGATACTTCAGCCCAAGGCAAAAAACTGCCCATCAAACAACTTATTTCCATCGCACTTTTCGTGCTCATGGCCATTTATCTTGCGCTCAACGTGCCGACCATCGAAATCGCATGGATGACAACCTTATTATTGCTCACCATCTATTTATTCGCCTTTGAAGTGGTGGATGTAGATATCGCTGCCGTCACCATCATGGTGATCTTAGGCCTCACCACTTTATTCGCGCCCATCATGGGCCTAAGCCAAGGCTTGGTTGATAACAACCATTTGTTTGATGGCTTTTCTAGTAACGCAGTGATCTCCATCATGGCCGTCATGATCATCGGTGCAGGATTAGATAAAACAGGGCTGATGGCCAAAGTAGCCTCGTTTATTTTAAGCATCGGCGGTACCTCAGAAAAACGTATTATCCCCATCATCTCTGGCACAGTCGGCATCATTTCATCGTTCATGCAAAACGTGGGCGCGGCGGCTTTATTCTTGCCCGTGGTCTCACGCATCTCGGCGCGCTCAGGCTTACCGATGTCTCGCTTACTGATGCCCATGGGCTTTTGTGCGATTCTAGGCGGCACGGTGACGATGATCGGTTCCTCACCTTTAATCTTACTCAATGATTTAATCGCGACCTCAAACAACAGCCTACCCGCCGACCAACAAATGGGTGCTTTTGGTTTATTTGCCGTCACCCCCATTGGCCTTGCCCTATTACTGGCAGGCATCTTATATTTTGTCGTCGCAGGGCGTTTTGTGCTACCAGGCGGCACAAAACAAAATGGCTCAACCGCCGCCAACACCATGAAATATTTCCATGATGTTTACGGCATCGATTACGAGTTATTTGAAGTGGTTGTGCCTGATGAGAGCGAAATCATCGGCAAGCATTTAGACGATGTTGAAACCTCGTATAAAGTGCGCGTCATTGCCAGCAAGTTATCGGGCCAAGAAACCCGTGTTGGCCCAGGCGCGCTTGACCGCGATACAGGCTTACAAGCAGGCATGGTATTAGGCGTGGTAGCCGAACCTGAAGATTTAACGCATTTCATTGATAAATATGATCTGAAAAGACGTGATGAATTGCGCACTTTCGCAGATGCTTTATCGGCATCCAAAGCAGGTATCGCCGAGGTGGTCATTCCGCCTAGCTCTAAGCTCATCGGCAAAACCGCACGCGATGTATGGATGCGTAAAACTTACGGCCTTGCGATGGTAGGCTTACACCGTGATGGCACCACCATGCACGAAGGCGAAGACATCCGTAACATGGAATTACACTCAGGTGATACCTTAGTTGTGCATACCGCTTGGGATGCTTTAGCGCGCATTGAGAGCGACCCTAATTTTGTAGTCGTCACCACTGAATATCCGCGCGAAGAATTACGCCCGCATAAAGTCGGCTGGGCAGCGCTGTGGTTTGCGATTGCGTTGACCATGGTTTTATTTACAGATACCAAGCTTTCCGTTGCATTATTAACGGGCGCGATTGGCATGGTGTTATCAGGCGTGATTAACATCGACGAAGCCTACCGTGCCATTTCATGGAAAACCGTTTTCTTGTTAGCCTCACTCATTCCGCTAGGTATGGCGGTTGAGCAAAGCGGCACAGCAAAGTGGATTGCGGATCAAACTTTATCAGTGGTCGGTGATATGCCGATTTGGGTGATCCAAGCAGTGATTGCCCTGCTTGCGACTTTCTTCACATTGGTGATGTCGAATGTAGGCGCCACAGTTTTATTGGTGCCATTAGCGGTGAATATTGCACAAGGCGTGGGTGCAGACCCAGCCATGTTTGCCTTAACCGTCGCCATCGCCACCTCGAATTCATTTCTAATCCCCACCCATCAAGTCAACGCGTTGATCATGGGGCCAGGCGGTTATCGCGTACCAGATTATATTCGTGCAGGCTCAATTATGACTGTGTTATTCTTAGTGGTCATGATCACCATGATGAACCTCATCTTCTAGGAAACAAATATGCTTAAGCTTTCTTCATTATTTGCCGCACTTTTAGTCACTTTACTCCCAAGCCTAGGCTTCGCTTCTGAAGCGGCACATGCCAGCGGAGAAATACTCGACTTAACCCATACAGGTATTGGCATCACGGCCATTGCGATTTTTGTGTTAGCGTATATTTTAGTGATGACTGAAGAACTCACTCATATGCGCAAATCCAAACCTGTTATTGTTGCCGCAGGTTTGATTTGGGCAATCATCGGCTATACCTACACCCAAATGGGGCAATCGCATTTAGCTGAAACCGCTGTGCGTCATAACCTGCTGGAATACACCGAGTTAATGCTGTTCTTGCTCGCGGCGATGACCTACATCAACTCCCTTGAAGAACGCCAAGTGTTCGATGCACTGCGTTCTTGGTTGGTGCGAAAACAATTTAGCTTACGCGCTTTATTCTGGATGACCGGCATCTTGGCTTTTTTCATCTCACCTATCGCAGACAACCTCACCACCGCTTTAATCATGTGCTCAGTGGTGATGGCGGTCGGCGGCAACAATACCAAATTTATTTCATTGGCTTGCATCAATATTGTGGTGGCCGCAAACGCGGGCGGCGCATTCAGCCCGTTTGGTGATATCACCACCCTCATGGTGTGGCAAAAAGGCATCGTGACCTTCACACAATTCTTCGCACTGTTCATTCCATCGGTGGTTAATTACCTAGTGCCAGCGGCCATCATGCACTTCTTCATCGCTAAAGAAATGCCCGAAGGCAGTGCAGAAGTTGTAACAATGTTGCCTGGCGCAAAACGCATTATTGTCTTATTTTTAATGACCATTGCCATGGCGGTAAGTTTTCATTCAATCTTAGGCTTACCACCTGTTTTAGGTATGATGACAGGCTTAGGCTTCTTGCAACTCTTTGGTTATTATTTAAAAATCTCTGGAGAGCGCGATGTTAGGCGCCAAGGTGTCATTGGCGATGTCGTCGCTTTTGACGTGTTCAAAAAAGTGGCGCGCGCTGAATGGGATACCTTGTTATTTTTCTACGGCGTGGTGTTAGCCGTCGGCGGCCTTGGCTTTTTGGGCTATCTCGCCATGGCCTCTGATTTAATGTATAACCAGCTCGGCGCCACCAATGCTAATATTTTAGTCGGTATTTTATCGGCCATCGTTGACAACATTCCTGTGATGTTTGCGGTGCTCTCCATGAACCCTGAAATGGGCTTGGAGCAATGGTTATTAGTCACCTTAACCGCAGGCGTTGGCGGCAGTTTACTATCGATTGGTTCCGCTGCAGGCGTGGCATTAATGGGCAAAGCCAAAGGCATTTACACCTTCGGTAGCCACTTGAAATGGATGCCTGTGATTGCACTGGGTTATGCAGCCTCGATTATCGTGCACATCTGGCTGAATTTCTAATTCGGCGTAAACACCACAGGCGTTAAAGCCGCATCATCAGTTCGCCAATAAGCAGGCTTGATCGCGCGTAGCGGCACGGCACTGATGCCTTGCTGCTTAAATAATATTTGTATTTGACCCGTATCGGCCGTGTTTAAGCGCTGGATATTTTGCGCCTGATAACGCGCCACCACCGTCGGATGTGGATGCGAAAATCGATTCAACCAACCTGCGCTAAACACTGCTAATGTTGGCGATACCGCCTTAATAAAGGGTCGTGTAGAGGATGTTTTGCTCCCGTGGTGCGGCACGATAAGGACATCCGCATCTAACGCATTCGTGAGAACACGCTCCAATTCTTTTTCAATATCACCCGTGAGTAAAACACTGCCAAATGCACTGCTGATTTTCAGTACACATGAGGCGTTATTATCCGTTTCTAAGTTGCCTGGCTTCGGGCTTAAAAAGGCGAACGTCACTTCACCCCATTGCCACTGTAAACCGTGCCTGCATACTTTTGAGTTAGCATAAAAGGCAGCGGGCGAGAAAATTTCAGCATCAGGATAACGCTTTAACACCGCAGGCAAACCACCGTAATGATCTCGGTTCTCATGGCTGGCAATCGCCACATCCAGTTGTTTAATAGGTTGTTGGCGCATCACTGGCAACACTATTGCCTCACCACTATCAAAGCCCTGTTCATATTTTATGCCTGCGTCATATAACAGCGCGTGATGCTGTGTTTGCACCAACACTGCCAAACCCTGCCCAACATCCAAAACATTCACTTCAAACTCTGCTGCGCGCCTCGGCGTATCAACTGAATAAAACAATGGTATAAAAGCTAATGCGCCCAACCATTTTATTTTACCCAGCTTAGGTGAGAGTAAAATAAGCACCCCCACAAAACTTAAGCCCAATGCCCAGAGTGAGGGCATCGCTGTTTGCCAAATAGCATAAGGCCATGATGCTAGGCTGTTTAACATCGGCCAGATAAGGCCGATAAGCGCATCGCTTAATGTCAATAATTCACTGGCAATGCTCGGCGCGCCTAAACCTAAAAAAACCATCGCCAATAAAACCAACGGTACCACCACCATACCAAGCAATGGAATGGCGATTAAATTAGCCAACAACGAGATGATAGAAATTTGCCCGAAGAACAATAATAAAAGCGGAATCAACGCAATGAACACCGCCCATTGCACGCGCCAACTGGCCACAAACCAACGGCTGATTTTCTCTTTCAACTTAAGTGGCTCGATTTCATAATCTCGCTCAATATCCACTTTTTTAGCAGGTGCAATAATATAAGCAATCGCCGCTACGGCACAAAATGACAACCAGAAACCTGCGCCCAAAGGCGCTAAGGGATCAAGCACTAATACCCAACATAAGACCACGCCTAAGCTAAAGAAAACACGGGGGTTTCGGCGCAAACCTTGCAAGGCAAAGTAGGCTAACAACATCAGTAAAGCACGCAGCGTTGGCAAGGTAAAGCCTGCTAAAGCTGCATAAATAAGCGCCGCTATTAAGGCCGTAAAACGCCCGATGTGTTGAGCAGGATATTGTGTACGCACGAGCAAGGTATGTCGCCATAGGAACTGCCCAAGAAAGTATGCTATGCCAGCAATAAGGCCGATGTGTAATCCTGAAATGGCAATGAGATGTGCCGTGCCGGTATCTCTAAAAACCTGCCATTGCACATCAGAAATATCACTTCTTTCAGCAATCGCTAGGGCTTTTATAATACCGCTGAAAGGCAAGTTCTCAGATTCAACAAATTGCTTTATATCGCTGCGCGCAGATTCAAAAAAATACCATGATGTTGCAGGCGATAGTAATACGGCCAATTCCGTTTCTCGCACATAACCCGTTGCGCGCACCGATTTAGAAAACAACCATTTCTCATAATCAAAGCCGCCAATGTTCAGCGAGCCATGCGCCGGCTTTAAGCGCGCTTTGATGCGCCAGCGTTGCCCTGCTTTAAGGTCTGGGTATGGTTTATCATACCAATTTAATAAAATATCACTGTGAAAGCCCTCTAAGTTAGGCTGTGATGAATCCAATTTAAAAGTAAAACGTAAGGCGTGCGCGCGTTGTTGCGGCAAATCTTTTACTGTGCCTTGAATCCATATGTCTTGTTTAATCAACGATTCAGGCAACTGCTGGTTTAAAATTATTTGGCTATAAACACTGCCCCAAACCGCTGCCATCACAAACCAAAACAACAGACCTATTGCATTGCGATAACGTTTAAGCGCCCGCCATGAAGCGCCAATCAACATGAGCGCGATGCTCCATTGCAGAATATATAAGTCAGGCAAAAACTGCACAAACACCAAACCCGCAGCGATGCTCCACGGCCAATATTGATTCAAATGACTAGGCTTTCGCATAGTTTTAAATATCGCGCCTCATGCGCACCCTTGAATTATCATATTTAAGCTATGATCTTATAGAGACCTCAGCATAACTCAAGTGCATAGAAAAATAAGATAATTTTTTCAAGGTTCTCGATAAAATTGAGTGTAATAGCTAGCTATTGCGCGATATTTTGACGTGGAGATTGGAAATAAATAGCCATTTTATCTTGTGCTTGAGTTATGCTGAGGTTTCAATTGTAAAA
>JAZGFQ010000007.1:0-3160 GCA_036479635.1 Arenicellales bacterium | reverse complement strand
CTGGGCATGGATGTGCATGATGTCGGTGATTATAAAGTTGAAGATGCGTGGCGCGTGTTAGAACCTGGCATGGTGCTGACGGTTGAGCCTGGAATTTATATTACGCCCTCAGATGATGTGGACGAGCGCTGGCATAACATCGGCATCCGCATTGAGGATGATGTAGTGGTCACCAAAGACGCACCTGAGATTCTGAGCCGCGCAGTGCCGGTTGACCCTGATGAAATCGAAGCGATTATGCGTAATGCCTGAGCATATCCACACAACGCAATTTGATATCGTCATCATCGGCGGCGGTTTAGCGGGCGCGAGCTTGGCGGTCGCGTTAGCTGGTACAGCTTATAAAGTCGCGGTGATCGAGCCTTTCGAATTCGATGCCAGTGCACAACCTAGCTACGATGAACGCACCATCGCCCTGACTTACAGCGCCAAGCATATCTTCACCCAAATTGGGGTGTGGGATGAACCACTGGAGCAATCTGCTTGTGCGCTAAAAAGCATACACATCTCAAATAAAGGCCATTTTGGGATCACCAATCTAAGCCATAAGGATGTCGGCATGCCTGCTTTAGGTTATGTCATTCCCACCCGCGCCATTGGCCAATCTTTAATGAAGGCCATGCAAAGCGCTGAAAATGTTTCATTCTTCTGCCCTTTTGAAGCTCAGCAAGTGAACGTTGAAAGTGACACGGCGCATATTCAAATAAAAGCCACCGATGGAGCCCCGCAAACGTTAAGCGCTAAATTAGTCGTGATTGCCGATGGTGGGCGCTCAAGTATTTTAAAAGATCTAGGCTTTAACTTAGAAACTAAGCCTTATGCACAATCGGCACTTTTAAGCATTGTCAGCAGTAATTTACCGCATAAAAACAATGCTTTTGAGCGTTTTGTTAATGATGGTCCGCTGGCCTTATTACCAATGAATGATCAGCGTTATGCGGTCGTCTGGACGCTCAGCCCCGATGATTTAAACCGCATCAGCGCCTTATCTGATGATGACTACATCACTGAATTACAAAGCACCTTTGGCATGCGTGCGGGCATATTAAGCCTGCCTACACCCCGAAAATCTTACCCACTTTCTAAAAATATTTTAAACCGCTGTTATCAACCAAATATCTTAGCCTTAGGCAATGCGGCGCATACCGTGCACCCTGTGGCGGGGCAAGGTTTTAATTTAGGTTTGAGAGATGTCGCCGCATTGGTTGAAGTGCTCAGCGCAGAAGATAATACGAAAAATATTGGCTCAGAAGCCTTCTTAAAAGCTTACAGCGAACAACGAGAAAGCGACACCAAACGCGTGGGCCAATTTACCGATGGCTTGTTAAAGGTGTTCGCCAGTGATTCTGCGCTGATTAAACTTGGGCGCAACGTAGGCTTAAGCGCCATCGAAAAGCTGCCCTTTATCAAGCGCGCCCTGCTCAAACGCACCATGGGCATTAGCCAGCATCAGCCACGCTTGGCGCGTGGCTTAAAAATTCGATGACGTATAAACCGAACATCGATATCACGGTTATCGGGGGAGGAATTGTCGGCTTAAGCACTGCAGCGTTGCTCTCTGAAGCAGGCTTTAGCATTGCCGTTATTGACGCAGGCAAGCTTGAGACTAAGCCATTCTCAACCGAAAGCCCTTATGATTTACGCGTCAGCGCGATGAATCTTGCATCTATGCAAATATTTCGTCATTTAGGCATTGAGGATAAAATCCTCTCTGAGCGTGCCAGTGCCTATACCCAAATGCATATTTGGGATGAAAACAGCCTCGCTAAAATTGATTTTCATGCCGACGACGCACAGCAAGAACAGCTAGGATATATTATTGAAAATAACATTATTATCAATAATTTAACTAACTTACTTAAGGAAAAAAGTAATGTGAACTTACGCCCAAACACAACACTTAAAAGCTTAGAAGTTTCACACGACGGCATTCATTTAAACCTAGGCAATAAAACCCTACACACTCAACTATTAATCGGCGCAGATGGGCAATATTCGAAAGTGCGAAGCCTATCAAAAATACCCACAGAGCTTGGTAGCTTTAACCAAAGCGCGATTGTGTGCCGTATTCAAACTGAGCAAGCGCATCAACAATCCGCCTTTCAGTGTTTTCACCTCACTGGTCCCATCGCCTATCTGCCGCTTAATGATGGTAGCTCTTCAATTGTGTGGTCTTGTGATACCGATTACGCCAAGCAAATCTTGGCTTTATCTGATGACGAATTTGCACTGGCCGTTGAACAAGCCATGCAAAGTAAATTGGGCGCGGTTAAATTGCTCAGCCCGCGCGTAGGCTTTGATTTAGCTCAGCAACATGCGCAAACATACTTAGCCTCAAAAACAGTTTTAGTAGGTGATGCAGCGCACCGCACCCACCCGTTAGCGGGCTTAGGCGCGAACCTTGGCCTACAAGACGCCGCCGTGTTAGCTGAAACACTCATCTCAGCGAATGAGCGCAAAGGCTTCTTTAACCAGCATTCCACTTTGCGCCGTTACGAGCGCATTCGTAAACATCAAAATGCGCTGGTGTTAGATGCCATGCAAGCGTTTAAATCAGGCTTTGGCAGTGATGCTGCGAGCGCATCGAGTGTACGTGAATTTGCGTTTAACCGAGCAAATCAGTTTGCACCTTTGAAAAACTTGCTCAGCCGTTTAGCCACGGGTATTTCAGGTGATTTGCCTGAGGTGTGTAAACCTAAATGGTAAGCAACTCATGCTGTACTTTCGAAGCGCATTGCACTGCGGCAATCTCGTTACGAGCACTCAGTTTCGTGTCGTATCTTCGGCTTTGGCGAGGTATCGCCCCGTTCGAAATGACAAACATATTAAATAACTAAAAATATTATGGAACTCCTCACACTTTCATCTTTACTCATCTCCATCACTGCACTGTTCAGTTATATCAATGCAAAATGGATCAAACTACCCACCGCCATCGGTGTCATGGTCGTCGCGCTGCTGTTCTCTTTAGTGTTAGTGGTGGTGAGTAAAACGGGCATTTACCCCGCGCATGATCTCGCTCAATCGATTTTATCAGGCGTTAATTTTAACTTCACCCTGCTCCACGGCATGCTAAGTTTCTTGCTCTTCGCAGGCGCATTGCACGTAAACCTAGAGGATTTATCCAAACAAAAATGGGTGATTCTCACCTTAGCAACGG
>JAZGFQ010000006.1:0-7553 GCA_036479635.1 Arenicellales bacterium | reverse complement strand
TGGGGATGGTGGCAGCAAACTCTAATAGTTTATGATCCACAAACGGTGCGCGACTTTCTAATGAATGCGCCATGGTCATGCGATCGGAAATCATTAGAAGATGATCAGGCAAGCGCGTCATCATATCGCTGTATAACATTCTATCAACTAAATCATCGGTATTTTCAGCGTCAAAATGACGCAAGACTTTATCCGCAGAGTTTTTATCGTCAATCTGCGCTAACGCTTCATCGGTGAATAAATCCAGCTTGGCTTCATGCGTAAAACGTAGGAAAGTTAAGCTTTGTACATAGCGATCTCCGCTTTTATAAAACGACATATCATGCAGCCATTTTATTTTCTGTGCGGCGGATTTATAACCAAAGGTATCAGGCACTAATTTAATCATGCGGCCAAATACTTGCTGGCGCAACCACTTAGGCATCATGCCGTAATATTCTGCTAAGCGCTGGCCGGCGAAGCGGTCATAGCCCGCAAAGCCTTCATCACCGCCATCGCCTGTGAGCACCACTTTAACGTGCTCACGCGCCATTTCCGAGACAAGGTAAACCCCTACGCCGAATGGGTCTGAAGGCTCATCCATATGGTGAATCATTTTAGGAATGAGGTGAATTAGATCTGCACTGACCACTTTTTCATGGCCATCCATGCCATATTGATCGACCACCTTGCGCGCCCAAGGCAATTCATTAAAACCTGCCTCTTCCACGCCGATAGAAAACACAGGCAATGCGCCTTCACCTAATTGCGCCATCATCGCCGAGACCGTGCTGGAATCAATACCGCCGCTTAAAAAAGCACCGACAGGCACATCGCTTAATAAATGCGACTTAACCGTATCAAGCAATACGTCATTTAGTTGTTCTTCAATCGCCGCAAAACTCGCAGTTTGTTTTTCTTTAAAATCGATATCCCAATAACGCTCGATTTTTACTTCGCCTTTTTCCCACAAAGCCCAATGGCCCGCTTCAAGTTTATGCACGTTCTTAAAAAAACTTAAATCATCGGGCACAAAGCGCATGGAGATATAATGCCAAAGGCAGGTCATATCAATCTCAGGCTTGGCATCTTGCGCCTTTAATAAAGATTTCACCTCTGAGGCAATCCGCAGCGTACTTTCTTCCATTGAAAAGAAAATAGGCTTTTGCCCCATGTGGTCTCGCGCGAAAAACATCGCTTGCGTTTGTTTGTTCCAAATCGCAAAGGCAAACATACCACGCAAGTGTTTTACGCAATCTGCACCATATTTCTGGTACAAAGGTAAAATAACTTCAACATCCGTATGGGTTTTAAAGGCATAGCCTTCGGCTTCTAAATCAGCGCGCAATTGGGGGCTGTTATAAATCTCACCATTGGCAACCATCACCAAATTACCCGTATCATCGAACAAAGGCTGATGCCCGCCCGCCACATCATTAATGCTCAAGCGGCGTTGCCCCAATGAAACCTGATCATCATGATAAAAACCCTCATCATCAGGGCCGCGATGCTGCAAGGCATCCGTCATTTTCTGAATCGTCTCAGCGCGCTCAGTTTGAGCTTGGTTCGAGACTAAGGCAGTTATTCCACACATACAAATAAGACGCTATAACAAAGAGCGCCTTATTTTAAGGGTTTTATTTGAGTAAGTCAGGCGATGAACTCACTACTTCCATATTAATATCTTAAAATCTACTTTTACTCTGCTTTTACTCTGCTTTTAAGTGATTTTTCTATCTCCTAGTTCAGCCAGTCGATCTCTAGTTGCCATTCCCATAGAACGAATATTAATACCAAATATATCTAACTCTCTTAAAATGAGCTCTTTCTTAGCTGCAGGAATTTTAAATGTTAATTGTGATGTGACATCATGCTTATCGTTCGGATGAATGGATAGCACCGCACTTTGAGATACCAGCCGAGCATCAGGGAAATTTTTAGGTTGAAAAAAATGAACATCCTTAAAGGGGCTAACAGCTTGCTTCTTAATAGTTGCCTTATTTTCCATGCCAAAAGGGTTCAAACTTATCGCATTATAACGATCTGAAGGAAAAGGTCTCAAAATCTCTTCCTTCACAAAACTTAGATCAATAACAACCGGATTGTAAGAATATATATAGCCATCATTACCATCGCTGTCAAAACACGCAAACCACAAGGCAACCAGAGGATTTAATGTCCAATCTAGCAATCGTGTTGTCACTCCATAATGTTGCGCAAGCGCTAATTTCTCAAAATCACCACTCACTTGTGGCACTTTCCCCTCTGAAAGGCTAATCGCATTAAACCACTTTTCTACACGGTGAATTTCATCTCTGAACCCATTAAAGATATCAGGCTTAATTGAATTAGTTACCTTTCTAAATAACTTAGGTTTACAAGGCTCTTTAAATTTCTGTCCCTCACCTCTATAAACAGATGAAGGGCAATCATTTGGAATGATATCTATTTTTTTAATGAAATCTTCTACCGAAGCAATGTCTTTGGTCGCTGTCATCTGCACTAATATTTAATAAAATTACAGTATAGGTTATCTGAATAAGCTTTAAATACATAATATTTTAAACGAATCAGTCTAAGACAGCCGAGCATTGGGAAAATCAAGGTGTCGGCGATATACCTTGGGGACATGATTTTTTCGAAATTCTTCAAGATCTCGACCTGCTTAGTTCGAATTCAATATAGGATATACGCTTAAAACGGCCAGACTGCTACGCGCCGTATTAAAGCAAAACCTATTCCTGCCAAAAATATTTTTCAGACTCGAATATCGCCTGATCTGGACTGATACCCATATCTTCAAGTGACGCTTCATCAAGCTTACTAAGCGCTTGGCGTTGCTTACTACGCTGATGCCATAGTACTAACTTTCTACGAACGGGCACGACTGAACCTCTTTCCGGCATTGCGCTTTGGTTTGAATGACCTAACCGTCTTTGTGGCATGCATGTATTATTTGACATAATCTGACTCCAATGTAATATTTAAAGGTACGAATGAATTTATTTAACTTTGGCTATAATTTATAAGGATTATGCCAATTGAACAAACGATATTAATTAATCCGTCAAATTAGAATTACTAATGTGAACTCAGAACAAACGCTACCATCCTTGTCGACGTTAAAAGTATTTAAAGCCGCGGCACATCATCTTAGCTTTACACTGGCCGCAGAAGAATTACATGTCACCCAAGCTGCGGTGAGCCACCAAATTAAATCGCTAGAAACATTTTTGGGCTTGCCGCTTTTTGTTCGTGGGAATCGCTCGCTTACCCTCAGCCGAGAAGGCCATCGTTACTTACCTTATATTGATCAAGTTTTCAGAGTGTTAATTGAAGGCACCCAACTTATCAGACAATCGAAGAATCATATTCTGAGCATATCGGTGCTCCCTTCTTTTGCGAGTCGCTGGCTAGTTCCTCGTTTGGGGCGGTTTACGCGTGAACATCCTCAGATCGATTTACGCATCGCCCCCTCTCAATTATTAACGGATTTTGAGCGTGAAAACATCGATATGTGTATACGCTATGGTTCGGGGAATTATGCAGGCCTCAAATCAATCCATCTGTTAGATGAGAATATATTCCCAGTTTGCGCGCCAGCATTATTGAAAGGTAAGCACCCCTTGAAAAGGCCTACAGATTTACGTCATCATGTATTACTGCATGACGACGGGCATGCAGAATGGAGCACATGGCTATTGGATGTAAACTTGGGAACAATCAATGCGCATAAAGGCCCGACATATACCGATTCCTCGCTGACCATACAAGCAGCCATTGCGGGAGATGGCGTGGCATTGGCCCGCAGCGAGTTAGCCAAGGGGGAACTTGAAAAAGGAACGCTAGTGCGACCGTTTTCGAATATCCAATCTTCAAAATATGCTTATTATATTGTCTACCCAGATAAAATGGTTCTGTCCCCAGAATTTCTTATTTTTCGTGACTGGCTAGTCGCGCAAACTAAATAGCCGATTTAGAGCATACTGACATTTACAAATAAACACATTAAGCGGCCCGCTCTTCAAATCCTGCTGGTGAAAAATCTTGAAAAACGAACCCCCCAAGAATCAAAGACTTTCATTAAAAAGCTTACCGCTTTCAGTTTCAAGAAGCTGCTGAAAAGAGATGCTTTCTTGTTTTAGGAATCCTTGACTTGGTAAGGTACCACTGCGAACCATTTCAATCACAGAACACGCAGAAGCGGTGGTCGTCCAAGCAATGGCGCAGCGCATTTTACCTGCTGCCAGAATCGGTTTATACGCCCGCACGAACTCTTTTCTTTTGAGATGCCCATCGATCTCGCCCTCGACGGACGCATGTATATAAATAACATCATCCTCTACTGGTGGTTTGGCGTGGGTCAAGATTTTACCCGCCATCTTGCGATCTTCTCGCATTAATAATTCATGAAAGAAAAAATTCATTTGCTGAACATGTCCAGGATAGCGCATTGTTTTATAATCAATATTATCTATTTCCCCCAGATAAGTTTCGCACATTGTTCCCAGCCCACCTGAGGTTGTAAAAGCTTCGAGCTTAACGCCTTCGACGTAAATCGTTTCTATCCACTCCATCGCGGAAACCGTTTTTCGTTTGCCTTCTTCGATGACTTCACAATCATTCAGATATTCATTCACGACGCCTTCAGGCGACCAATTAAAGGCATAACCAAGCAAACCAGTTGGGTTTTGTGGCAAGGCGCCTACGCGTAGACGAATATTTCGGACTTGATCAAACATCCCCACCAGATGCGCGCCAATGATGCCAATAAGGCCAGGGGCAAGCCCGCATTGTGGTGCCATTATGCCTTGAGATGTTTCACTTAATATTCGAATGGCCTGTGTCGTTGGCACATCTTCCGTTAAATCAAAATAATGAATACCCAAGGAATGTGCCGCCGTCGCCACCCCAGTGTTCAAATGATAAGGTAAGCAGGAGAGTACCGCTTCAAAACCTTCAAGCTGTATAATGCTTTCCTCCATCGATAGAAATTCAGACTGCTTACATTGAAACGGAAGCGAACCAGCGGGAAGCTGTCGGTCGAAGCCCGTGACATCAAAACCCGCGACATGCAACAATTCAGCGGCTAACGTGCCCACTTTACCCAACCCAAGAACCGCTATTTTATTAAATTTCATTTTAGGCCTTAATGTTAAATTTGATTCCCTGAGCGAGGGGTAAATCTTTAGAATAATTCACCGTGCTGGTCTGACGACGCATATAGCCTTTCCAAGCATCAGAACCCGATTCACGACCGCCACCCGTTTCTTTTTCACCTCCAAAAGCACCCCCAATTTCAGCGCCCGAAGGGCCAATATTAACGTTGGCAATGCCGCAATCTGAACCCGAAGCGGATAAAAATAATTCAGCCTCACGAACATCAGTTGAAAAAATACAAGAGGACAAACCTTGGTTAACGTCATTTTGCGCGGCAATCGCCTCATCAATATCCTGATAAACCATGACATACAGAATCGGCGCAAACGTTTCTATTTTAACAATATCAGCTTGATTAGGCATTTCAACGATGGCCGGTGAAACATAATATCCATCGGGGTATTTATCCTGTAGCACACGCCTTCCACCTGATTGTGTGCCCCCAGCAGAAACCGCTGTTATCAGTGCTTCTTGCATCACCTGATAAGCATTTTCATCAATCAACGGACCCACCAACGTATCATTGTCTAATGGATTACCTACCACCAAACTCTGATAAGCCTTAATCAAACGTGGCACCAGTTCCTGATAAATACTTTCATGCACAAATAAGCGTCTAAGCGAAGTACAGCGCTGACCACAAGTACCGACAGCGGAAAAAACAATGGCACGCAAGGCCATTTCTAAATCAGCTGAAGGCGCCACAATCATGGCATTATTACCCCCTAACTCAAGAATAGATCGGCCAAACCGCTCGCTGACGACTGGGCCAACAGCTCGCCCCATTCGAGTTGAGCCCGTTGCCGATAAAATGGCAATATCTGTGCTAGCAGCCAGCACTTTACCAACGTGAAAATCACCTATTACTATTTGCATTAGGTTTTCAGGCGCATCGCCAAATTCTTTCAGCGCCTTTTCAAATATTTTGCCCACGGCCAATGCAGTGAGTGGCGTTTTTTCAGAAGGCTTCCAAATAACGGGGTTTCCGCACACCAGCGCCAAAGCGCTATTCCAGGCTGCAACGGCCACTGGGAAATTAAAGGCTGTAATGACAGCGCAGACACCCATTGGCTGCCATGTTTCTCGCATGGTATGGCCTGGGCGTTCAGAGGCGATGGTTAAACCATAAAGTTGTCTCGACAAACCAACAGCGAGATCACAAATATCAATCATTTCCTGCACTTCACCCAAGCCTTCTTGCTCTATTTTTCCACATTCAAGTGACACTAAGCGACCAAGGTTTTCTTTCTCTTCTCGTAAAGCCACACCAAATAGCCGCACCAATTCTCCGCGCCTCGGTGCTGGAATATCTTTCCACTGTGAAAATGCTTGCTTGCCCTTGCCGATCATTACAGTAACGTCTTCAGCTGAATGTGTTTTGATACTTGCAAGTTGCAAGCCATCAATGGGGGAATGAACCAGCAACTCTCCAGAGGTTAATTCTGCTTCACTGATTCCTGTTGCTTTGAGAATTTCGGCATGTGACATAATTTAAGCTCCTCCACTAGGTTTGAATGATCGATGATTTGCGTAAATATTGGCAGAAACGAAGCTCGAAAAATAGTGTTCATATAGCTGAAATATAATAATATATAGTCTTAATCACTATGTTTATCGTCATAATGACTATTACAGATAAAGACACACAACTCATTAGCTTACTTAAAAAATCAGGGCGTACGCCTGTCGCTGAGTTAGCCCGCCGCTTAAACGTATCTCGAACGGCTGCGCGTGCAAGGCTCGATAAGCTAGAGCGAAGCGGGACCATTACGGGCTACTCGGTTCGCTTGAGTGAGCAATATCTACAAGGGCGCGTACAAGCATTGGTAATGATTAAATCGCTGCCCTTAAAACGCAAATCCATCGAGCAATTATTGGCTAAAATGAACGGTCTTGAATCCCTCTATTCAATCAGCGGTGCATTTGATCTAGTCGCAATCATTTCTGCTGAAACCGTTTCGAATATTGATCAGCATATTGATCAGATTGGTCAATTAAAAGGGGTGGAAGATACGATGTCATCCATTATTTTATCCACTAAAGTGAGCCCTTAACCCTCAAGATTATTCGAGAAACAGGTGGCTTAATTAAAATATCTTAAATATCTTCGGGCCATACTGACCTGCTATTTCTTATTCGATGATGATTGTCTAAAATTGAAAAAAATGCTTATCTATTTTGACAAATACACCATTAGGTGGATAGGCTCAGGAAAACAGGCTCTTACAGCTTTTTAACAACCATGGTTGATAATGGCATTAATGTGCCAGGCACATCATTCAAAAAAGTTCTTTTCTCTTCAAGAATGAATTGATGTTTTTGCGCAAATTCGAAATTGGCTTTGCCTGCTTTATCTGTTTTTAAGCGCGCTCGATATTCTTCATATTTGGCCAAGCTCTCAAAAGAAATAATAC
>JAZGFQ010000005.1:0-10397 GCA_036479635.1 Arenicellales bacterium | reverse complement strand
ACTTTGCAATTACGGCAAATCTTTTTTACGGATGCTCTTACTTTCATAATAGAAACTCCAGCCTACCTAGGCGTACCCGCGCCACCAATGACGCTTGATTTTTTAAGGATGCTGTCATACTGACGAGACATCAAATGTGATTGCACCTGATTAATGAAATCCATCAGGACGACAACGATAATCAATAATGACGTGCCGCCAAAATAAAATGGCACACTATATTGAACAATCAAAAATTCTGGAATTAAGCAGACCAAAGTGATGTACATCGCCCCTAATAAGGTTAAGCGAGTTACAACTCCATCAATATACTTAGTAGTTTGTTGCCCTGGGCGAATCCCCGGAACAAATGCACCAGATTGTTTTAAGTTATCTGCAATTTCTTTAGGGTTAAAAATTAACGCCGTATAAAAAAAGCAAAAGAAAATGATCATGCCAGCATACACCATGGTGTAAACAGGTTCTCCTGGCTGAAGCTTCGTTACGATAGAACTCAACCAACCCATGCCATCGCCTTGACTGACCATGCTGCCCAAACTGGCAGGGAATAAAATAATACTAGAAGCAAAGATAGGGGGAATAACGCCCGCCATATTCAGCTTCAAAGGCAGGAAACTCTGCTGCGCCTGCACCATTTTACGGCCTTGCATACGCTTTGCGTAATGAATAGGAATACGACGCTGCGCACGCTCTACAAATACCACAAAATAAATAATCGCTAACACACCAACGAATAATAACAATACAAAGATATATGAAAATTGACCATTTTTAGCCAACTCAATGGTGCCGCCTATTGCTGCTGGCAAGCCTGAAATGATGGAGGCAAAGATAATGAATGAAATACCGTTACCGATACCGCGTTCTGTAATTTGCTCACCCAACCAAACAAGAAACATTGTGCCACTGACCAGTGTGGCCACCATGATTATTTTAAAGCCAACGCCTGGAATTAATACGACTGATTGACCACCTATTTGCTGCGACTCCACTGCCACGGAAATACCTAAGGCCTGAAATATCGCTAAAACTGCGGTAAAATAACGCGTATATTGTGTAATCTTTCGACGCCCTGCTTCACCTTCTTTCTTTAACTGCTCGAAAAAAGGGATCACTGAAGTCATCATCTGAATGATGATAGAGGCAGAAATATAAGGCATCACGCCTAATGCGAAAATCGATAACCGACTTAATGCACCGCCTGAAAACATATTAAACACATCTAAAATCGAACCCCGCATGGAATCGAATAATGCCGCAAGCGCAATTGGATCGATTCCAGGAACAGGCAAATGCGTGCCCAAACGATACACTACTATCGCGCCGACTAAAAAGCCGATACGAGACCATAAGTCGCCTAAGCCACCTACAGAAGTATTGTTTGAATTTGCGCCTTTCTTTGCCATGATCAATGAGTCTATGTGTTTGTCTTCAACCTAAAATTAATCTTCGAGCTTGCCGCCAGCTTTTTCAATGGCTGCACGCGCACCTTTTGTTGCGCCTAAGCCTTTTAAAGTCACTGCTTTAGTCACTTCGCCAGACAAGATAACTTTGGCGCGATCAACCACGTTCGTTACGATGTTAGCAGCTTTAAGCGCGGCTAAATCAATTACGTCAGCGTCGATATTATTTAATTCATTTAAACGAATTTCAACCGCATGACGATTTACCCGTGCGTTGAAACCACGTTTAGGTAAACGACGTTGCAATGGCATCTGACCACCTTCAAAACCGACCTTATGATAGCCGCCCGAACGTGCCTTTTGACCTTTCATGCCGCGACCACACGTTTTACCTGTGCCCGAACCTGGACCACGCCCAACACGCTTACTAGAAGGGCGTGAATTCGCAGCTGATTTTAATGTATTTAAACGCATTTCTTAAACCTCTTCGCAGGTAACCATGTATGAAACCTTATTGATCATGCCACGATTCTCGGGCGTATCAATGACTTCAACTGAATGGTGCATTCTTCGTAAACCTAAACCACGCACGCATGCCTGATGCTTTTTCAAGCGACCATGGATGCTCTTAATTTGCGTGACGCGTAATTTTTTCTGTGCCATGACAATAATGCCTCTTATAAATCTTCTACTTTCAGACCGCGCTTAGCAGCGATCTGATCAGGGCTGCGCATTTTGCTCAATGCATCGAGCGTAGCGCGTGTAACGTTGATTGGGTTCGTTGTACCTATCACTTTAGCCAATACATTCTCAACACCGACTGCTTCGAAAACAGCACGCATGGTGCCGCCTGCGATGATGCCGGTACCTTCTGATGCTGGACGAATCACAACATGTGCAGAACCATGACGACCAATGACAGGATATTGTAAAGTGGTGCCATTTAGCTTCACTTTGAACATGCCCTGACGCGCATTTTCCATTGCCTTTTGAACTGCATTAGGCACTTCACGTGCATTACCACGCCCCATACCGATACGTCCCTTTCCGTCACCGACAACTGTCAATGCAGAAAAACCAAATACGCGACCACCTTTAACCACTTTCGCAACACGGCGAATATTAATTAACTGCTCGGTAAACTCTTGTTCAGCGCTGTCTTTATCGCGTCTTGAATGCTTAGCCATGAATAACCTCTATTGCTTAAATAAGCGCTATTAAAATTTCAAACCAGCTTCACGTGCCGCATCTGCAAAAGCAGCTACACGACCATGATACTTGAAGCCAGAACGGTCAAATGCAACTGATTCAATGCCAGATTTAGAGGCGCGCTCAGCCAAAATTTTTCCCACTACTTTAGCGGCATCAATATTGCCACCATTTTTAATTTCTTTACGAACTGCAGGATCTAAAGTTGACGCACTCGCCAACACATTATCACCATTGCTGTCCATCACCTGTGCATAGATATGACGCGCAGTACGATAAACACTGAGACGATTAACGCCCAAACGACGAATGTGAGCGCGGGTTTTACGGGCGCGTCTTAGTCGAGCTTTTTTCTTAACGTTCATTTCTTGTATTACCTATTTCTATTAGCTAGCTTTTAACGATTAAGTCAGCCATTAAGCTTTCTTAGCTTGCTTACGAATAACATGCTCATCAGCATAACGAATTCCTTTACCTTTATAAGGCTCAGGCGGACGAAAGCTACGAATTTCTGCTGCAGTTTGACCTACTACCTGCTTATCTAAACCTTTAATAATGATTTGGGTCTGACTAGGTGTTTCAGCTGTAATGCCCTCAGGCAGTGCATAATTCACATCGTGCGAAAAACCTAATTGTAAATTTAGGTTTTTACCTTCTGCTTTTGCTCTATAACCTACACCAATAATGGTCATTGTCTTTTCAAAGCCAGTTGTAACGCCCATGACCATATTATTCACTAAGGCGCGAGTCGTTCCCGACATCGCATCTAGAGAATCATTTTCACCGATATCAATACTGAGCTGATCTGAATCTTGCTTTAACTGGACGCCAGAAACTAAAGCCAGCGTTAACTCGCCTTTAGGACCTTTGACCGTCACTACACCATCATTGGACTTGACCTCTACGCCAGCAGGAATTGTAATGGGTGCCTTACCTATACGTGACATTTTTAAACCTCTTAAATTCTATTTTCGTATTACTTTAGAATACGGAACAAATAACTTCACCGCCAATGCCCGCTTCACGCGCAGCTTTGTCAGTCAAAATGCCTTTTGATGTTGAAATCAAGGCAACTCCTAAACCGCCATTGATACGTGGCAATTCATTAGACGGCGCATAAACACGTCGACCTGGTGTACTGATACGTTCAATTGATTCGATCACGGGCATACTTTGGAAATATTTCAAAGTAATGACCAATGTTTTGATCGCACCATCGCCTTCAACAGTGTGACCACTGATAAAGCCTTGTGCTTCTAAAGCAGCCGCAATGGCTACTTTTTTATTAGAATGCGGCATTTCTACCGTTGCTTTCGCAGCTTTACCAGCATTACGAACTCGGGTTAGCATATCTGCTATTGGGTCTTGCATACTCATAATTTAATCCTCTACCAACTCGCCTTCCAAACACCCGGTGCTTCACCGCGCACTGCAATTTCACGAATACGATTTCGTGATAAACCAAACTTACGGAAATATCCGTGAGGGCGGCCTGTTAATGCGCAACGATTACGATACCGCGATTTACTAGAATCACGTGGTAATTTCTGTAAAGCCATCATCGCATCCCACTTTTCGTCATACTCGACGGCAGGATCTTTACCAATTGTGCGTAAAGCTTCACGCTTCTCGCCAAATTGCTTTGCTAATTTTCCACGTTTTACATTACGTAAAACCATTGCTGTTTTCGCCATGACTTAAGCCTTTAAAGGGAAGTTAAATGCTGTGAGCAACGCTTTTGCGTGTGCATCACTTTCTGCATCAATCGTGATACAGATGTCCATGCCGCGCAGGGCATCAACTTTATCGAAATCGATTTCAGGAAAAACAATTTGCTCAGTAATACCAAACGCATAGTTTCCACGACCATCAAATGATTTAGGATTCAAACCACGAAAATCTCGAATACGTGGAATCGCCACTGAAATCAGACGATCAAAAAATTCATACATACGCTCACGACGCATGGTGACTTTTGCACCAATAGGCCAACCTTCACGGATTTTAAACGCCGCTTCTGATTTACGCGCATTACGGATAATAGGTTGCTGACCTGAGATTTGTCGTAAATCTTGTGTCGCGCTCTCTAGCACCTTCTTGTTACCAATCGCTTCGCCCAACCCCATATTCAAGGTAATCTTCTTGATTTGAGGAAGTCGCATAGGGTTTTCAATGCCCAGCTCTTTCATGAGCGCAGGTGCGATTTCGTTTTTGTATTTGTCTTGTAATCTAGCCATGATCTTTAATAGTTTCTTAAATTCAAATTACTTTGAGTCAATGGTCTCGCCATTTGATTTGAAATAACGCACTTTTCGACCATCATCTAATGTCTTAAAACCGACACGATCTGCTTTACCCGTTTCTGGGTTATACAGGCCGATATTAGATAATTGAATCGCTGCTTCTTGTTCAATAATGCCACCAGTCTCACCCTTTTGAGGGTTAGCCTTTACGTGCTTCTTAACCGTATTGATGTCATTCACCATGGCTTTGCCATTGCTTAAAACGTTTAATACCGTCCCACGCTTGCCCTTATCTTTACCTGCAAGGACAATGACTTCATCACCTTTTTTAATCTTGTTCATCTCAAAAATACCTTATAAATCTGATGCTAGAGCACTTCTGGCGCTAAAGAAATAATACGCATGAATCGCTCATTTCGCAATTCACGGGTAACTGGGCCAAAAATACGTGTACCCATAGGCTGTAAATTTGCATTCAGTAATACGGCCGCGTTTGAATCAAAACGAATAACAGAGCCATCACGACGACGCACGCCCTTCTTCGTTCGAACAATGACTGCATTATGCACATCACCTTTCTTCACTTTTGAATTTGGCAACGCCTCTTTAATACTAACTTTAATGATATCGCCGATACCCGCATAACGTCGCTTAGAGCCACCAAGCACTTTGATACACATTACTTCTTTGGCGCCGCTGTTATCAGCCACCTTCATTCTGGATTGCATTTGAATCATTGCAATAACCTCTTTAGTGCGCGATTAAGCTAGCTAGCGCGGTTGATCACTTCGACCAAACGCCAGCTTTTAGTTTTTGACATAGGACGACACTCTTCAATAATGACTGTGTCGCCTTCGTTGCATTCATTCATTTCATCATGAGCATGTAGCTTCGTAGAACGACGAATGATTTTCTTATACAAAGGATGCTTAACTTGACGCTCAATTAAGACGGTAATACTCTTATCCATCTTTGCGCTCAGCACGCTGCCCTGTAAAGAACGTTGTGTTTTGTTTGCTTGTTCAGCCATTATTCTGCTCCCGCCTTAGCGGCTTTAGCCGTTGCTATCGCTGTCATTTCAGTCATTACTGTTTTAATACGAGCAATGTCTTTTTGAACAGCCTTAAAACGTGCAGGATTTGCAAGCTGACCGCTTGAACGCTGCATGCGTAAATTAAATTGTTCTTGTCTCAACTCAACCAAGCTTTTTTGTAAATCATCGCTTGATTTAGTACGTAGTTCACTGGCATTCATCTTATCCACCGTGGCGAGTAACAAAGGTTGTTTTAAATGGCAATTTAGCAGCTGCCAACTTAAACGCTTCACGCGCTAATTCTTCAGAAACGCCCTCAACTTCATAGAGCATGCGGCCTGGTTGAATGAGGCAAACCCAATGATCTACCGAGCCTTTACCCTTACCTTGACGCACTTCTAAAGGCTTCTTTGTAATGGGCTTATCTGGGAAGACACGAATCCAAGAACGCCCACCTCTTTTAAGGTGACGCGTCATTGCACGACGTGCAGATTCAATTTGACGCGCCGTCATACGACCGCGGCCAATTGCTTTTAATCCGAATTCACCAAAGCTGATTTTATTACCGCTTTGCGCCAAGCCGCGATTACGGCCTTTATGCATCTTTCGGAATTTAGTACGTTTAGGTTGTAACATAGCTAATCTAAATGTTTATAAGTGAGGTTAAAGCTTAAGACGCTTTAACGACTGTTTCTTCTTTTGCAGGTACTGAAGTTTCTGCTTCAAATACTTCGCCCTTGTAGATCCAAACTTTCACGCCTAAAATACCGTAAGTCGTTAAGGCTTCTGACGTTGCGTAATCTACGTCTGCACGTAAAGTATGCAATGGCACTCGGCCTTCACGATACCATTCAGAACGTGCAATCTCAGCACCGTTTAAACGACCTGAAACCATGATTTTGATGCCTTCAGCACCTAATCGCATCGCATTTTGTAGTGAACGCTTAGTAGCGCGACGAAATGCAACACGACCCACTAATTGCTGCGTGATGTTATCCGCTACTAACTGAGCATCTAACTCTGGCTTACGCAACTCTTCAACTGAGACCTGCACTTGACCTTTCACACGCTTGCTTAACTGCATGCGTAGTTTTTCAATATCAGCACCTTTCTTGCCGATAACGATACCAGGGCGCGCAGTATGAATTTTAACGCTTACGTTTTCAGCATTACGCTCAATACGCACCTTGCTGACCGCCGCATTGGCTAAACGTGTTTTTAAATACGCACGAATTTTTTGATCATCGATCAACTGCTCGCTGTAATCACGCCCTGTGGCAAACCATTTTGAATCCCAGTCACGAATAACGCGAAGACGAAACAGATTAGGATGTATTTTTTGACCCATAGTGTCTACCTCTTCGCCTTAGCGGTACGTGGCTCATCAGTCACCGCAATGGTGATATGTGATGTGCGCTTTAAAATACGAGTGCCACGGCCTTTGGCACGCGCACGAAATCTTTTCAATGTTGGGCCTTCATCAATCATGGCCACACTCACCCAAAGCTCATCGATATCCGCTGATTCGTTATGCTCTGCATTTGCAATCGCAGAATTTAACGTCTTAGCAATTAAGCCAGCGGCCTTCTTAGGGCTAAACTGAAGAACTTCTAACGCCTTATCAACAGGCAGTGAACGGATTTGATCCGCCACTAAACGCACCTTCTGCGCAGAAATTCGGTTATATTTTGTTAACGCTCGAACTTGCATTTTATCTAGCCTTCTTATCAGCGATATGACCACGGAATGTACGCGTTGGCGCAAATTCACCTAATTTATGTCCGACCATATTCTCATTAATTAAAACAGGAATATGTTGTCGGCCGTTATGCACAGCTATCGTTAAGCCAACGAACTCAGGCATCACCATTGAACGGCGAGACCACGTAACGATTGGACGACGATTCTTTTCTTCATTTGCCTTGATTACCTTTGACCACAAATGGTGATCAACGAACGGGCCTTTGCGTATTGAACGAGCCATGCTTATTTCTTCCGTCTACGGATTATCATGTTATTAGAACGCTTATTCGTACGCGTTCGGAAACCTTTAGTCGGCACACCCCAAGGTGAACACGGATGGCGACCACCCGATGTACGACCTTCACCACCGCCATGCGGATGGTCTACTGGGTTCATCGCCACACCACGAACTGTGGGGCGAATACCGCGCCAGCGCTTTGCACCTGCTTTACCTAACTTACGCAAGCTGTGCTCCGCATTGCCAACGCTACCAACGGTTGCGCGGCAATTAATAAGAACCTTACGCATTTCGCCAGAACGAAGTCTAAGCTGAGCGTAATTACCTTCACGGCCAATGTATTGAATAGAGGCACCTGCTGAACGCGCTAGCTGCGCGCCTTTGCCTGGCTTTAACTCTACACAATGAATCACTGTACCAATTGGAATATTCTTCAGTGGCATAGCGTTTCCAGTTTTGATGCCTGCATCAAAGCCTGAACGAACCGTGTCACCGACCGCTAAATTGCGGGGCGCGATGATATACTTTCTCTCGCCGTCTGCATAGAGCAATAATGCAATATTTGCAGATCTATTTGGATCATATTCAAGACGCTCTACCTTTGCAGGGATGCCATCTTTATTTCGCTTGAAATCAACAATACGATAATGCTTCTTATGACCGCCACCACGATGTCTTACCGTGATACGACCAGAGTTATTACGACCATTGATTGCTTTTTTTGGAACCGTTAGTCCTGGGAAAGATTGACCTTTATGTAAATCTTTATTGACAACGCGAACCGTGCCGCGCTGACCAGGAGTAGTCGGTTTTAATTTTAAGAGTGCCATGTGCCTGTCTTCTTATTAATGTTCTTTGAATTAGCCTAGAAAGGGTCTAGCTCGCCATACCGATAAAATCGATATCGTGGCCTTCTTTCAACTTAACGTAAGCTTTTTTCCAATCTTTACGCTTGCCCATATTACGGCCTGCGCGCTTGGTTTTACCTTTCGTAACGATTGTTTTAACGCCTTCTACTTCCACCTTAAATAAGGTTTCCACAGCCTCTTTGATTTCAGCCTTATTGGCTTCTTTCAAGACTTCAAAGGTGATTTGACGTGACTTATCAGCCATCCCAGCAGTTTTCTCTGAAATATGTGGGCGGCGTATAATTTGGTAAAGACGTTCCTGATTCATGATAATTTCTCGTCTAACATTTTAGCGGCATCCGATGTCATTAAGATCTTGTCATATCCAACTAAGCTCACGGGGTTCACGCCGCTAACTGTTGTAACATCGATATTAGGAATATTGCGTGCAGATAAAACCACATTCGTATCTTCAGCAGCCAACACTAATAGTGCGTTGCTTAAGCCCAGTTTATCTAGCTGCGAAGCCATCTCTTGAGTCTTCGGCGCTTTTAAGCTGAGATCTTTAACGATCACCATACGATCTTGACGCGCTAACTCAGATAAAATTGAACGCATTGCACCGCGATACATCTTGCGATTAACCTTTTGTGCGTAATCACGCGTAGAGCGTGCGAACGTTTGACCACCGCCCATAAAAATTGGGCTGCGGATCGTACCTGCTCGCGCACGGCCTGTACCTTTTTGACGCCATGGCTTTTTACCGCCACCGCTGACTTCTGAACGATTCTTCTGAGAAGATGTTCCAGAACGGCCAGCCGCTAAATAAGCGGTGACAACCTGATGGATAAGATCTTCATTGAACGATGCACCGAAATTAGTCTCGGATAAATCGACTGAACCCTTACCGCCTGTGATGTTTAATTGGACACTCATTTTTAAACTTCTCTAAAATATATTTTTTGATACTTAAATATTAAGCAACAACTGTTTTCTTTTTGTTCTTAACCGAAGGCGTAATCAATACATCCATACCTTTTGAACCTGGTACAGACCCCTTCACTAATAACAAATTACGCTCAACGTCAACGCGAATTAATTCTAGACCTTCTTGAGTCACGTTTACCGCCCCCATATGGCCCGCCATTTTTTTGCCTTTAAAGACACGACCAGGCGTTTGGTTTTGACCAATTGAACCTGGTAGACGATGCGCTTTTGATACACCGTGCGTTGCACGACCACCTTTAAAGCCATGGCGCTTCATGCCACCTGCAAAACCTTTACCTTTGCTGACGCCTTGAACATCAACAAATTGGCCTTGCTCGTATAACTCAACCGTCACATCCGCACCTGCTTCTAACGTAACGTCACCTTCAACACGAAACTCCCAAACACCACGACCCGCTTCAACTTTTGCTTTTGCAAAATGGCCTTTCATGGCCTTGGTGACACGGTTAGGATTGCGCTTGCCAGTGGTCACTTGAACCCCTTGGTAGCCATCATTCTCTTCTGTGCGAATTTGCGTGACGCGGTTAGGCGTTACTTCAATCACAGTAACAGGCTCTGATACACCTTCTTCTGTGAAGACGCGCGTCATGCCAATTTTCTTGCCTACTAAACCTAAAGCCATTTTCTTAAACCTTTTAAATATCTATAACAAACTGATTAGTTCAGCTTGAT
>JAZGFQ010000004.1:0-3305 GCA_036479635.1 Arenicellales bacterium | reverse complement strand
CAGGTACTTTGATTTTAATCTCGCATGATCGTACTTTTTTAGATGCAGTCGTTAAACAAATTGCGCATATTGAGCAAGGCGGTTTAAAGGTTTACGCGGGCAATTACAGCGCCTTTGAAACTCAGCGCGCCGCACAGTTTGCCCAGCAACAGGCCGCTTTTGAAAAGCAGCAGCGCGAGATTCATCACATACAAGATTTCGTGCGCCGCTTTAAAGCCAAGGCCACCAAAGCCAAGCAAGCGCAAAGCCGCGTGAAGATGCTGGAGCGCATGGAGCTCATTGCACCTGCGCATATAGATTCCCCGTTCCATTTTTCATTTAAAGCCCCAGAGAAAACGCCGGGCAGTTTGCTCAGCATCGAAAAAGCCAGTGTCGCTTATGGCGAGCATGTTATTTTTGAAAACGCAGAGCTGACGATTTTAGCCGGTGATCGGCTCGCTTTATTAGGGCCTAACGGCGCGGGAAAATCGAGTTTCATAAAATTACTGGCGGGCGAATTAACCGCCAAAACGGGCAAGCGTTCAGCGGCGAAAGATTTAAAAGTAGGTTATTTTGCACAGCATCAATTAGACCAATTGCATTCTGCGAATACGCCGTATCAACATATCGATGAGTTAAAACTGCATTTAGATGAGCAACAAATTTATGACCACTTAGGCGGTTTTGGTTTTGCCTATGAGCGCGTGAACGAGAAAATAGAGCATTTTTCGGGCGGTGAAAAAGCGCGCTTGGTGCTGGCTTTGTTAGTCGCGCAAAAGCCGAATTTATTGCTGCTCGATGAGCCGACCAATCACCTTGATATTGATATGCGCCATGCGCTGGCAGTAGCACTGCAAGATTTCAAAGGTGCGTTGGTGACGGTCTCGCATGATCGGTTTTTATTAGAGGCGGTGACGGATCAATTTTATATCGTCGCTAACCAACAAGTGATCGAATTTTACGGCGATTTAAGTGATTATAAAAAGTGGTTAGAAACACGTCAAACGAAGTTAAAACAAAACGCAAAAGCAGAGGATCAATCTGCCTCAGGCCAATCTAAAAAAGATCAACGTCGCGAGCGTGCCTTGCAGCGGGAACAGCAAAAACCGCTTAGGCAAAAAATAGCTAAGCTGGAGAAATTGCTGGATAAATTAAGCGCTGAAAGTGAAGCCTTAGATGCAAAACTGGCTGATGCAGATTTATACAACGAAGAGAATAAAACGCGCCTGACAAATTTGCTCAAGCAAAAGGGCAAGGTGGATAATGAACTTGAAGACGTTGAAATGGAATGGATGGACGCGGGAGAGCAGTTGGAGGCAGCGGAGTAATGCGGGAAAATGTGCCACTTGTAGTGTATAATAGTGGCACTTTAATGAAAGGTAAGTGTGATGCAAACATCAGAGGTATCTGTCGGCAAACAAGGCCGAATTGTTATTCCTGCCAGTATTCGCAATGAACTTGCAATCAGTTCGGGGGCGAGGCTAGTCGCATGGGTAGAAGACGGCAAGCTTATTATGGAATCTAAAGATCAACTTTGGCAGTCTATACAAAATGCCTGTAAAACAATTCCTCCTGAAATAGATTTAGCGCAAGCATTAATAGATGAACGCAGGCTCGCGGCGCAGCAAGAAAACAATGAGTGAAGTAAAATATGTGCTGGATGCATCTGCTTTGCTGGCAGCAATACAGAATGAAAAAGGCGGTGAGCGTGTTAAGGAATGTATTGATCAATCGTGCATTTCCAGCGTGAACTGGTCAGAAGTGCTACAGAAAATAGAATATTCTGGCGCAGAGGTTGATCAGGTTGAGCATGCTTTGCTGGCACTGGGTTTAAGCGTTGTTGATTTCACAGCAGAAGATGCAAAATTATGTGCTTCTCTATGGGGAGCCGGTAAGAAACTAGGTTTGTCCTTGGCCGATAGAGCCTGCCTAGCAACGGGGGCTCGCTTACAGAAAACAGTGATAACCGCTGATGGTATCTGGGCAGATTTTGACTCTGGTGTTGAGGTTGAGTTTATTCGTTAATAGCCATATTAGCACTGGATTGAGTGATTTTTAGAGTTGCTTTGAATACAAAAGTATTTGAGAAAGATCGGCTGAGTTAATGCCTACTAATTGGGCTATCTAGTTCGTTTCTCAGAAAATGGGTTTTTGCGATCATGATAAAACCAGCTTTAACCTATGCGCTTAGTTGATGGCTGACTGAAAGCATCGTTATTTTTCACGATTCACTGGGGAAAATATATTTCACCCTTTTGGGAACCTTTCGCTAAGTGCGTGCATCTTGCAGATAGCCTTGTTAAAAAACAGGGTGTTCATTTTTAATAAATCAATAGGAATACTGCAATGACAACATACACAATAGTAACGAGCAAACTTCACTTCTTAACGCGCGCTAAAACCGCCATCGTCACGGCGGCGAGCCTTGCGCTACTGCTCGGTTGCGCCAGTACGCAAGCAGGGCCAGATGCCTTGACGGATGCCAATATTGCCGCCATTGTGGTCGGTGCAAATAAAATTGATATCTCAGCGGGAGAAATTGCACTTGCGCGATCAAGCAATAACGACATTAAAAAATTCGCCCAACAAATGGTTACAGATCATACTGCGGTGCTTAATTCGGCGGTTGAGTTAGTGACTCGGTTGGGCGTTACACCAGTTAATAATGATCTTGTTGCGACGCTTTCTAAGCAATCGGCAGATCACGAAGCGGCGCTGAAAATATTATCAGGCAAGGCATTTGATAAAAGTTATATTGACCATGAAGTTGTGTACCATGAAGCGGTGATTGGTGTGATTGAAGATATGCTGATTCCTGGTGCGCATAATCAAGAACTTAAAGAGACGTTGATCTCCGTTGTGCCAGCGTTTAAGGCGCACCTTGCGCACAGCCAAATGATCCAAAAGCAGCTTTAAGATCACGCCATGAAAATCAAAGTCAGCAATGTACAGCCAAGCAGTAGCAAGGCAATCAGCGAGTGATGATATTAAGACTGATACGTGCTGCAACGTTTTTGCTGAGCTATAGCGTCACCGCAGAATTTGCATTAGCAGAAACTGCGGTGGTTCATCATGAGGTGATTATTTCAGGATTTGAATTTGTACCAGACAAGCTTGAATTATCACTTGGCGATACGGTTACGTGGGTCAATAAAGATATTGTGCCGCATAATATTGCCATCGAACATGCTCAATATGCGCTATCACCTGATCTAGCTAGAGGAGAGAAATTCACCTTAGTTGTGCAAACATCGTTAGCCTATCTCTGCGCATTGCATCCTTCGATGAAAGGAAAAATAACGATCGTAAACTCAGAATGATTTATT
>JAZGFQ010000003.1:0-2100 GCA_036479635.1 Arenicellales bacterium | reverse complement strand
TGGTCGACATGGGCGATGATGGCGATATTGCGAATTTTTGCGCTCACGATAATTCTCTAAATAAGGAAAAAGGGGGCGCATTATAGGCGTTTATGAAGAAATAAACTGTATTAATTAAGGGCTATATGGAAACAGGCATTAACCACAGAGGCGCAGAGAACACAGAGCGGTAAGTTTGTCGCGCCTACGACGCACAAACTATAAGAACTTCTCCGTGTTCTCTGTGCCTCTGTGGTTCAAGCTTTTTCTATTGTTCACAGACTAATCCAACGACTGACCGCTTTGCGCGCCACATCATTCGCCGGTCGTGCTACCAGACCAGTGCGACTAATCGATACTTTATATTCTGCCCCGTCGGTCATGGGCAAAAATACTGCACTACCGTAGGCGGCATCTACCCAGCGCATCCAGTCGCGATGTTTGTGGGCAAATTTCCATAAATCGGTTTTATCATTATCGATGTAATCTTCGATATAAGGTTTAGGCTGAAGTAGGGAATAAACCGTGCGCGGTGCCTTTTGCTCATCTTCTATATCAAGATAGCGACCTGAAATTCGATGCAAACGATAATGCGCATCAAAGCCTAAAAGCGTAGCGAGCCCTTGCCAGGTAAGAACTTGTGCATCCAGCTGCCATTCATCGCCATTAATATTGAACGACTGCTGATAATCCGAATCCAGCGATTTTATTTCGACGCTAAATGATTGATCTGCCAACTTGTTTAAGCTGATTTCCGCAACAGCCTGCTCATAAGTTAAACGTTGATAAGTGTGCAAATTCGACGCCAGCAAAAATGCACTGACCGCGAACAATAACAATATTGCTGCTGAAATTTCCATACCAATGGCTTTTACAAAACGGCGTTGAAATAGTCGCTTAAACCCTACAATGGCAAACACCGCACCAATAACTGCGATGAACGTACTAATGAGTGTGAGGGTTGGCATTTAAATGGTAGGCGTTCTGGTAGAAAAACCTGAATAAGAATTTAGTCTGAAATACGATCCCGAGCGGCGTTTGCTTTTTCTGTCTCGCCAGCAGCATCACAAATACGCGCCAACTCTTCTAACGCACGGACATTATCTTCATCCACTTCCAGCGCCTGTTCACAATGATAAATTGCGCGATCATAATCACCCTGCTTGTGCGCGACTCGCGCCAAACCTAAAACCGCATATAGATCATGACCTGAACGCAAACTGGAATGGTAATGTGAAACGGCCTCATCAAATTGACCTAAGGACGCAAAGGCATCACCAACACGCGTCCAAAGCGCCTGATTATCCGGCTCCTGATCAAGAATTTTCTTCCACCAGAAAACCGCTTTTTCCATATTCAATTTGCCACGGAAGCAATCGCCCATACCGAACAGAGCAAAATTATTCTTGGGATCAAGCTCCAATGCGTTTTCATAATGATCCATGGCACGATCAAACTCTTTACGACGGCGATAAATATTGCCTATCATGGTCATCAGTACAACATTATGCGAGGTGTTTTTAGCCAGTAATTTTTCAAAACACTCTAATGCTTTTTCATCATTATGCTGCGCGTAATAAACATTACCCAGGCCCAGCAGTGCGAACGGATCATAAGGCTTTATAACCAACGACTGTTCATAAAAATCAATCGCGCCCTCACTATCATTCAGCTTATGAAAAGCATCGGCAATCCTCACCATAACGTGGCTATCATCTTGATTAATCTCAAGATAACGTAACCAGTAAGGAATCGCATCCTGCGGCTGCTTCATACCACGACGCGCATCACCAGCACCACGCAGGGCAAAAATATTTGTTGGATCGCTTTTTAACACAGCGTCATAATGCTCGCCCGAATCTTTGAAGCGATTCATTTTGCGATAAACATCACCCAGCCCAGAAAGCACATAAGGGTTCTCATCATCAATTTCCTTCGCCTCTAGATACACTTGCTCAGCGTCTTCTAGTTGGCCACTGCGAAACAAACGGCTCCCTTTCTTCGATAACTCGATAACAGATTTTTTAGCTACTTCAGGCATATTTCTTACGTTCTTCTACTGCGTTTTTAAAGGCATGTTTTAATGACAAGCGTTAGGGACAAATAATTACTTGCGTATAA
>JAZGFQ010000002.1:0-9449 GCA_036479635.1 Arenicellales bacterium | reverse complement strand
AAAATATCGTTTTCGTGGTCAATTTGATATTGGCAGTAGGCATCAACGCCTTGTTGCTCATAGATTTCATGCCATTGTTCTAAATCAAACAAGGCGCGCGATGAAATCGCAACTACTAAGGCATCATCAAAACTAACAGGCATGACTATTTTCGGGTTACTTGGGAGTGCGACTTTTAAAGCGGAACACGCAGGCGTTGCCCGGTGCTGATTCGATCAGGGTTAGATAATATCTGCGGATTGGCGGCAAATATTTTAGGGTATAACCAGCCATCATCATAAGCGCGCTTAGCAATAATCCATAAGGTGTCGCCTTCTCTGACGGTGACCCAGCGCGTTTCATTCTCGCGCTCTTTTTCTATGACGTTCAACGAAGAAAGATACTGATTATCTTTATTAAATTGAACTTCAGCAGCTTGCGCCGCTTCGCGCTCGGCATTGCTTGAGATTAATGCGTCGATTCGATCTTGTAAGCTTGCGTTTGAAGGCGTAGGAATCGGCGTTGATACTAAGACATTAAGCTGAGATTTTTGCTGATTAGCGCGCTGTTCTTGTGTCATCAATGCTCCCACCTGAGCACGTAGATTTGCAGTGGGTAGGCTGGTATCGTTAGTGTCCGAAATTTCGATTTGATTAAGTAAATCAACGTCGCCTGCTTTTGCGCTGGTCAATGCTGCGCGGCTTTCGTCAGTCAGAAAGGCTGACACGTCTCCTTGTAGTGCTTGTAAATAATCTTGATCAGATGCTTGAATCGATTCAGACGCCAAACTATTCAGCAAAGTTTGAGTATCGGAATTTAAGGATTTAAAACGCTGTTCTAGCGCATTCTTTTGTTGAGTGACGGCGGCTAATTGTTGGTTTTTGTTTTCCAGTGCCTGGGCAAGACGTTTGTTTTCTGTGGCGCCTTTCATTTGCGCGATAATCATTTCCTTAATGCGCGCTTTTTCGGATTCGAGTTCGTTGCTTAGGGCAAGTGTGGCTTGAAGGGGCGCGCTTGCTTGTTCAGTGTCTGTTTTTTTAGTGCGCTCTTTTTCAGCGAGTAGTGCATGTTCTAGTTTTCTTGCGCGTAGTTTTTCACGCGATTGCTCAGCACGCGCCTTTTCAAGTTCTAGCTGTGTTTGTAAATCAGCAATTTCTTTTCGATCTTTTTCAGATAAACCTTGGAGAGATAAAGGGGCAACGTTGGTCTGGTTTAATTGATCTTGACCTTTAAGCAATAAAAACCATAGGATGACGCCGATTAACATCGCCAAAATAATATTCGCGATAAGAAAGGTGCTCGGGGCATTTTTTGGTTTAGCCATGAGGGGTTTTTACGTTTTCTGATTAAGTTTAGTTTGTGCCTACTTCATTAGAAACTGGCTGGATGGTGGTCAGGCCGAATATTTTCCAAAGTTGCATGCCGCCACGATAATATTTAATTTTAGCCTCTGGGTATCCTTCTTTCACTAAGGCCTGAATAGCGCGTGGAGATTGATCGCACCAAGGGCCATTGCACCATAATAATAATTCCATAGCCGCGTTATAATTCCAGTTGCCATCGCTACCTGTCACGCCTAATAAAGGCAGAATATCTTTAGCCGACGAAGTGAATAAAACGAAAGGAATGTTGATGGAGCCTGGGATGGTTTCACTGTTATAAAACTTAGGCATGCGCGCATCGATTAATAAACCGCTTCCCGCTTCGACTTGGTTTTGCAAAAAGCTTACCACGTCAAGTTCGCCGACAGTTTTAACGCCTGATGCCGCCTGCATTGGGTGAACACAAAAAGGCGGGCATGGGCGCGATGTTTTCGCGAAATCATCGACTAACTTATTGCTTGGATCTTGTATGCGCTTAATCGTAACGGGTGTGCCTCGATGGCTCACGTTTGCGGTGGCCATGGTGGACGTGATGCCAACAACGATGTCTTCGTTGGCAGTATTACTAATGTTACTTTGGGCGTAAGCAAAAGTTTGAACTAAGAAAAAGGCTATGATTGCAGTGCGTAAAAATTTCATCTTGGGTTCCAAATGTAGGCGAATGAGTGTTATTCTTTTATTGAGAAAGGCTTTTACTTATGCTGATGCCTTAGTATATTAGTATTGCAAACTTTCGATGGTTTATCAAGTTTAAGGCTTGATTGCTTAAAGCGGGCTATATTAGAGGGTATTATGTCATTTTTATTAGATGCACTGGGTAAGGCTGATACGGATCGGCGCTTATCTGAAGTGCCTGAACTTTCCAGCCGCCGGCAGACCGCGGCGGTAAGCCCGTGGTTGCGGGCCTTAAAATGGCTGGCTTTATTGTTATTAGCCGCCTTGTTGTTCTTGGCCGGGTATTTGGCGCGCCCGATGATTGAGGCGAAATCATCTTCGGTAGAAGTATTGCCCGCGTCTGAAGTAAAAATGAAGCCCGTTCAAACGCCTGAGATGGTGGTGCCTACACAGACGATTATCGAAAGCGTACAGAATAGCCAGCATAAGCTTTCGGTTATTTCCTATTCTGATTTACCCGCCGTTCGGTTTGCGATGATAAATGGCTTTGTGACCCATGAAGGCGATGTGCTGGCAACGGGGGAGAAAATCATGAAGATTGAGAAACAAGCAGTGGTGTTAGAGAAAAGTGGTGCAGAAACACGATTAGTTTTGGGACAATAGCGCGCCTATTCCCAGTCATTTATTTCCCCTAGTTTGCTTGGCTTAGCTTACAAGCCTCGAAGAATTTGCTTAACCACAGCAGGGCCTTGATAAATTAGCCCTGTGTAAAGTTGAATGGCGCTGGCACCTGCATCTAGTTTCGCTTTAGCAGAGGCCGCGTCTTCAATGCCACCTACGCCAATAATAGGGATCTCACCTTGTAAGCACTGTTGGAATTGCGCAATGCAATCGGTGGCTTTTTGCTTAACGGGTGCGCCGCTTAAGCCGCCCGCTTCATTCGCTGAAGCATGACCTTTTACTGCGCTGCGGCTGAGCGTGGTGTTAGTTGCTATCAGGCCATCAATTTTATGTTTTAGTAATGCTTTGCAAATAGTGTCGATCTGCTCAGGCTCAAGATCAGGTGCAACCTTTAAGGCCATGGGCTTATAAATGCCGGTTTTATCGGCCAGTCGATTGCGTTCAGTGCTGAGTTGTAAAAGTAAATCTTCAAGTTGTGCGTCTTCTTGTAAAGCGCGCAGGTTTTGCGTGTTCGGTGAGGAGATATTAATCGCGATGTAATCAGCGATGTCGTACACCGCCTTTAAGCCTAGAAGGTAATCATCCGCTGCTTTTTCGATGGGCGTGGCGGCATTCTTACCAATGTTTAAGCCTTTGATGTGCGGCGTTTGGCTGCATTGAATATTATCTAGGAAAGCCTCGAGCCCAATACTATTAAAGCCCATGCGGTTAATAATTGCACGATGTTCGGCTAAGCGGAATAATCGAGGCTTGGAGTTGCCCGCCTGGGGCTTTGGGGTCACCGTGCCATATTCCACAAAAGCAAAGCCCATGGCCGTAAAGGCATCGCCGGCGATGCCTTGCTTATCTAAACCGGCGGCAAGACCTAATGGATGCGGTAAGGTTAGCCCCATTAACGTTAGCGGCTTTGCAGGTATTTGCTTGGCGTATAAAGCACGCATGGCTTTAAGCGCGGTCTCGGATTGGCTAGCCCAGCGTAATATGTTCAGCGTTAGGTCGTGAGACCGTTCGGCATCTATTTGGAACAATAAGGGGCGAATCAGAGAATACATAATGAACCGCTTAGAAAGATTCGTCGTCTTTAAGGTAACGCCATTTACCCACGGGCAGATTCTCTAGGCGTACCTTGCCGACACGCACTCGCATCAAGCGCGTGACGTGTAAGTCGACTAAATCGCACATGCGCCTAATCTGGCGCTTGCGCCCTTGGGTTAGCGTGAACTGGATATGAAAATCATCCATTTTTTTAATGCCTGCACGTTTTAAACGTAGGCCGTCTAACCATAAGCCGTGACGCAACATGTCGAGTTTTTCTTCGGTGATATCGCCTTCCACCCAAATCAAATATTCTTTTTCGATGGTGGAGTTTTCACCGATCAATTGTTTCGCTACGCGCCCATCTTGAGTCATCACCAATAAGCCTTGAGAATCGATATCTAATCTACCTGCAGGGGCTAAACCGCGCCATGAAAGATTAGCATCACCTGGGCCGACTAAATTCTCAGGCTCAACTAATTCGCTGGCGGCGGGGTAATCGTCTTCGGGTAAGTTGGAGACGTAGCCTACGGGCTTATTGATTAAGATAGTGGCACGCGCAGCTTGCGCTTTTTGCGCTGCTTGCTTTAGTTCGATAGTTTGGCTGGGTAATGCGCGGCTACCTAGCTCGCTTACAACCTTGCCATCGACTAAAACTAAGCCTTGTTCGATATATCGATCAGCTTCGCGGCGTGAACACAGGCCTGCGTGCGCCATGAGTTTTGATAGACGAACAGGCACTTCGGCGCTGTTGTCTTTAGCGTCGTTTGGCGTGTTATCTTGGGGTGTTTCGCTCATTAGCTCAAGCTGTCGAGTAGTTTATTTGTCGCATCAATCGCGTTGCCGATGTAATTCGCAGGTGTGAGTGTGGCTAAGTTTTGTTTGGCATCTTCGGGGATGTCTAAATCGTCAATAAAAGCAGTGAGGCTTTTTTGGTTAATGCCGTCTTGCCCGCGTGTCAGTGCCTTGAGTTTTTCATAAGGCTCGTCAATATTGTAGCGGCGCATGACGGTTTGGATTGGCTCGGCCAATACTTCCCAAGAAGCGTCTAAATCAGCGGCGATTTTAGGCTCGTTGATGCTGAGTTTGCTTAAACCCCGTAATAACGATTGATAGGCAATCAGGGTGTAACCTGAGCCTACGCCCAGGTTTCTTAGGACGGTGGAATCGGTTAAATCACGCTGCCAGCGGCTAATCGGTAATTTTTCAGCGAGATGCCCCATCATCGCATTGGCTAAGCCCATATTGCCTTCTGCATTTTCGAAATCAATCGGGTTGACTTTATGCGGCATGGTGCTAGAACCCACTTCGCCCGCAATGGTTTTTTGCTTGAAATAACCCAATGAGATATACGCCCAAATATCGCGCGAGAAATCGATCAAAATCGTGTTGCTACGGTTCATCGCGTGGCAAAACTCTGCGATGAAATCATGCGGTTCAATTTGGGTGGTCATCGGCTGATATTCCAAGCCCAGATTTTCAATAAAATCTTGTGCGATTTTTGGCCAATCTAATTCAGGATAAGCCGAAAGGTGTGCGTTGTAATTGCCCACTGCGCCGTTTATTTTACCCAGCATAGGCGTATTTTCAATGGCCTTAACCGCTGAATGTAAGCGGTGCACCACATTGGCAATCTCCTTGCCCACCGTGGTGGGGCTGGCCGTTTGGCCGTGGGTGCGCGATAACATCGGCACGGCAATGCCGGCGCGCGCTTGGTTTTTCAGTGCGTCGATTACCTTATTTAACTCAGGCAAAACTACTTCTGCGCGCGCAGTTTGCAACATCAAGGCATAACTTAAGTTGTTGATGTCTTCTGAAGTGCAAGCAAAATGAAAGAACTCGCTATAAGGCGCAACTTCTTTGTTCTTGGACGTTTTTTGTTTTAAGAAATATTCCACCGCCTTCACATCATGGTTGGTGGTGCGCTCGATGTCTTTCACCGCTTGCGCGTCTGTTTCATCAAACTCAGAAACAATTTTGCGCAAGGCTTGCTTGGCGGTATCCGAGAACTCAGGCAATTCTTCAATGCCCTGCAATTCACTTAAATGAATCAGCCATTCAATCTCAACGTGCACACGGTAATAAATTAGGCCATATTCACTGAAGTAACGGCGCAATGGTGCAGTTTTGCCCGCATAGCGGCCATCTAAAGGTGAAAGCGCAGTGAGTTCAGAGAGGTTAAGTGCAGCAGTTGAAGAAGCCATATTCAAAAATTTGGGTTTAAAAGGTGTGTTTAAGTTCTAAGCGTGATTTTAACATAGCGTTTTGCTGGGGCTGACTGTCTTGCATCAAATTAACTTGGATATTTTGCCTACTTTGCTTTGTATGATGCCTTGAAACCGATAAAATCAACCCCAAATATTGAGCGAAACAACATTTATTTTTAAGGCACACATTATGGTTACCCCTGAAGACATTAAAGGCTGGATTGAAGCGGGCATGAAAGATTGCACGGTACAAATTGAAGGCGATGGGCATCACTTTGAAGCGGTGATCGTCAGCCCTGAATTTGAAGGTAAATCACGCATACAGCAACACCAGCTGGTTTATGGCGTATTAGGTGATAAAATGAAGGCGGCGATTCATGCACTTTCGATGAAAACCATGACCCCTGAAGAAGCCCAAGCGTAATTTAAATAGGCCTAGGTTTAAGGCTTATTTTGAACAAACCCTGAATTGGCTTACGAGCCGTCACATTAAAAGAGAAAACTATGAGTATTCAAGAACAGTTAAAAGAAGTGGTTGAAGGCAATAATGTCGTGTTATTTATGAAAGGTTCACCTGATTTTCCTCAGTGCGGTTTTTCTGGCTTAGCCACGCAAATCTTGCAACAAAGCGGCACTAAATTCGCTTCGGTAGATGTATTGGCTGATAACGATGTGCGCGAAGGCATCAAGCAATATTCAAACTGGCCGACGATTCCGCAGCTTTATATCAAAGGCGAGTTTATTGGTGGTTCGGACATCATCAAAGAGATGTTTGAAAACGGCGAGTTAAAGCACAAGTTAGATGCGCTTGACGCATAAGCTTGTTGCTAATGTAGTTTAAGGCCTTAGCCTTCTGCCTTAAATATTCGAAACGCCCGAATTTATTTCGGGCGTTTTTGGTTTTAAGGGCTGATTTATTATTAGAATCATCATATCCTTCTGTTATGCCAGACACCACACCTTCTGCCCCATCCTTTCCACAGCGAAAAATACGCAGTTTTGTGCGCCGTGAAGGCCGTGCAACGCTGGGGCAAAAACAAGCTATGGAAGTGCTTTGGCCAAAATTTGGCTTTGAAACGCCTGATGCGGATGCATCGACACTAGATTTCAAGGCATTATTTGGTCGCGATGCGCCTTGTGTGCTGGAAATTGGCTTTGGCGATGGTGAAGCGTTGGTGGATGCTGCGATGCAGCTCCCTGAGCAGAATTTCATTGGCGCTGAAGTGTACACGCCTGGCGTTGGGCATTGCTTAATACGCATTGAGCACGAGAGCTTGGAAAACGTGCGATTGAGCCAAGAAGATGCAGTCGTGTTGTTGAGCGAACATATTGTGGATGCTTCTCTCGCTGAAATAAAATTATTTTTCCCTGATCCTTGGCATAAGAAAAAGCACAATAAGCGCCGTATTGTGAACGCGGAGTTTTGCGCCTTGATATGCAAAAAACTCATCACCGGCGGGCGCATTCATTTCGCAACGGATTGGGAGCCTTATGCGCACTGGTCTTTAGAGATTTTTGAAACGTGTGATACTTTAGAAAATATCTCAGGCAAAGGTGAATTCACGCCCAAACCTGATGCGCGCTTGGTGACAAAATTCGAGCGGCGCGGGCAGCGTCTAGGCCATGGCTCTTGGGATTTGATTTTCACCAACACCTTTAAACATTCATAAAAATGCTTAAAGCGTTTTCCATCAGCATCGCGTTGTTAATGCTCGGCGCTTGTACGGTGTATCAAAGCCCAATTCAAACAATCGAAGCGAAAAACGATTTAGCTCAGCGCGCCATCGAACAAAAATGGCAGGCGCATAAAGCTAGGTTGCATGGTTTGGATGCGTGGAAAATAAAAGGCAAGATTGCGGTCAAAGCCGGTAAAAAAGGTGGGCACGCCACCTTGCGCTGGGATAAGCGCGGTGTAGTGCAAGCCATTGAAATATTCGGCCCTTTAGGCGGTGGCCGTGTTGAAATTAGCGCAGATGAAACGGGTGCACGCTTAAAAGATACCAAAGGTGGAGAACTACAAGGGCAATCCATCGCCGCACTTATCGAACAACGCTTAGGCTGGCCTCTACCGTTTGATCAGCTCCCATATTGGCTGCGTGGCCTGCCTGCAGAGCAGGGTGATCTTACGTCAGCATTAAGCCAAGCCAATATAAGCTGGAACGAGTTCGGTCACATCACGGCCATGAACGATGCAGGCTGGCAAGTGACTTACCCAAAGTATCAGGCCATCACAGATGCACAAGGCCATGTATTGCAAGTACCCAAGCAGATCGAACTCAATGCTTTGCCGGGTACTTTAAAAGTGTTTGATAACAAAGGTGAGTTCATTGGAGAAGATTTTTTTATCCGTTTGATTATTAAATCTTGGTTGCCTTAAATGCAGCTTGATTCAAAAATCTGGCTCGCCCCTGCCAAGCTCAATTTGTTTTTGCATGTGACTGGCCGCCAGCCAGACGGTTATCACACATTACAAACTGCCTTTGTGTTCTTAGATTATTATGACCAATTACAGTTTGAAGTAAACGAGACGGGCGCTATCTCTAGAGTAGATGTTGATGGCGGCTTAGAAATAGAATTACCCAAAGATGATTTATGCGCGCAAGCGGCTAAATTATTACAAGCGCATAGCGGCACGTCCCAAGGCGCAATCATTCACCTAAAAAAGAACCTGCCTGCGGGCGCAGGATTGGGTGGCGGTAGTTCAGATGCAGCGACAGTTTTAATTGCGTTAAATGAACTTTGGCAAACAAATTTATCACGCGAAGCGCTCATCGAATTAGGCCGATCTTTAGGCGCAGATGTACCCGTTTTTTTGCATGGTGAAAATGCGTGGGCAGAAGGCGTGGGTGACGTGTTTTTTCCGCTAGAAACCCAAGATAGGGCATATTGTGTGCTGATACCCAAAATAACCGTCTCTACAGCGCAAGTTTTTTCCGATTCTGCATTGACACGGGATACCCCAATAAAGAAAATACGCGGTTCTTTGTTGGCGAGTGATTTTGAAGCGCCGAACAGTGGTTTTAGCAATGATTTGGAAGCGGTGACGTGTCATCATTTTCCTGAAGTTCGCCTTGCTTTAGATTACTTGTCAGGCTTCGGATATGCACGTATGAGTGGTACAGGTGCTTCGGTTTTTTTGGCATGTGATACCCTTCAAGCAGCAGAGAAGATTATCCAGCAATGTCCGCTGAAAAGTTTGGATGTTAATGGGTTTGTGGCGCAAAGTTTAGCGCGCCACCCACACATAACTGTGTAATTGGGGTATCGCCAAGCGGTAAGGCACTGGATTTTGATTCCAGCATCCCCAGGTTCGAATCCTGGTACCCCAGCCATTTTAGATGGTTGAGCTTAATGTTAAGTTTAACTTTAATTATCTCAGGCGCAGGAAACTGCGTTTGTTTAGCCTCAAATCTTTATAAAGATGATGATCGGTGGAATAGATAATCGTGACGAACTTGAAAATATTTTAATATTTTCAGGTAATGCTAATCCTGAGTTAAGTCAGGCTGTCGCATCACGCTTGGGGGTGCCAACAGGCAAGGCGCAGGTG
>JAZGFQ010000001.1:0-21587 GCA_036479635.1 Arenicellales bacterium | reverse complement strand
TTGCGAATGGCACGTCGCGCAACCTTCGCGCATATAGACATCACGCCCCGTTAACCTTAAAGCTGAATAAGGCTTTAGGCCCGCAATCGGCTCAGTGGTAGAGTGCTGGAAAAACAGCGGTACAATTTGAACTAGGCCGCCAATACTGACCACAATCAAAGTTAAGAAAATTAACCAGAAAAGATTGGTTTCCGTTTTTGTTTGAATACTCATCGTCTTATCCTAGTGTGCCACAGCAGGGATGGTTCTATTCGCCTGACTGCTATCGCCTTGTACGGCGGTTTTATAAATATTATAAGCCATCAAAAACATACCGATGAGATACACCAAACCACCCACGCCACGAATCACATAAAATGGATGCATCGCCACCACGCTTTCAATGAAGCTATAGGTTAAGGTGCCATCTGAATTAACCGCGCGCCACATCAAGCCCTGCATGATGCCTGATACCCACATGGCAGTGATGTACAACACCACGCCTAATGTCGCCAACCAGAAATGTACTTCGGCTAATTTAATACTATAAAGCTTGGTATTGTATAAACGTGGAATGAGGTAATACAGCGCGCCGATGGAGATCATACCGACCCAACCTAATGCGCCTGAATGGACGTGGCCAATCGTCCAGTCGGTATAATGCGAGAGCGCGTTAACCGTTTTAATCGCCATCATCGGGCCTTCGAATGTAGACATACCGTAAAAAGACACCGATACCACTAGGAATTTCAAGATCGGATCATCGCGCAGTTTTTCCCATGCGCCTGATAGCGTCATAATGCCGTTGATCATGCCGCCCCAAGAAGGTGCGAGTAAAATTAACGATAAGGCCATGCCTAAGGTTTGCGTCCAATCAGGCAGGGCGGTGTAATGTAAATGGTGTGGGCCAGCCCAGATATACGTGAACGATAATGCCCAAAAATGTACCACCGATAAACGATAAGAGTAAACTGGGCGCTGAGCTTGTTTAGGGATGAAATAATACATCATGCCTAAGAACGCAGCGGTTAAGAAAAAGCCTACGGCGTTATGCCCGTACCACCATTGAATCATGGCATCTTGAACGCCGGAATAGATGGAATAAGATTTCCATAAGCCTACTGGCACAGCCAGATTATTAACGATATGCAGCATCGTAACCACGAGAATAAAGGCACCGAAAAACCAGTTCGCCACATAAATATGTCTCACACGCCGACGCGCAATGGTGCCGAAAAACACAATCGCATACGACACCCAAACCACCGCAAGAAGTAAATCAATGGGCCATTCTAATTCAGCGTATTCCTTGGTTGAAGTGTAGCCCATTGGCAGGGTAATCGCCGCCAATACGATGATGGACTGCCAGCCCCAGAAAGTGAACTTTGCTAATTTGGGCGCAAACAAAGGGGTGTGGCAAGTGCGCTGAACGATGTAATATGAGGTTGCGAATAACACACTGCCGCCGAAGGCGAAGATCACCGCATTAGTATGCAACGGACGCAAACGACCAAATGAAATATAGGGGATACCTTGGCTTAACTCAGGATAGGCTAATTCAAATGCGATAAATACACCTACGCCCATGCCGACAATCGCCCAAACCAACGACATAATCGAGAATTTACGTACAACATCATAGTTGTATAAATTTTGTTCAGAACTCATTTTTTCCTCTATATTTCCTAACTATTTTTAGCGATCTGAACAACACAAAATGCTAATTCAAATTTTTGGTATATAACTATTTAATGATATATTTATTATTGACCAAGATCAATTACATTTTTTGATAACTTCCTTAATATAAGTAGAATAGCCTAAGTATGGCTAAATTTCACCTTTTTCCTCATCTCGCCCTGTTTTATACACAATGACTGCGTCTATCTCACCCGATCAAAACACGCAATGTTTTCATTGTGCGCTTGAGATTGCGCCATCAATCCATATTCACATCAGCGTTTTAGGTGAAAAAAGAGCCATGTGTTGCGCAGGCTGTGCGTCCGTGGCTGAGGCCATCGTCTCGGCTGATTTAGAATCTTACTACCGACACCGCACCGACAAACCTCAGCAGGGCGAATTACTCATCCCAGAAGAACTGCGCGCATTAAAGCTCTACGATCACCCCGAGATTCAAAAAACCTTTGTGCATAACATAGGTGAACACACACAAACCGCATCGCTTATTTTAGAAGGCGTTACTTGCGCCGCTTGCGTGTGGCTAAACCAACAACACTTGAGCAAATTAGAAGGCGTTTTAAGCGCTGAGATTAATTATTCCACGCTTAAGGCCGTGGTTACATGGGATGAACGCACCATTCAGTTATCGGATATTTTAGAAGCGATTCGCCTTATCGGCTATCAAGCCCACCCCTACGACCCTGCCCAGCGCCAACATATTCTAGAAAAAACCCGCAAGCAAACTTTGAAATATTTAGGCATTGCAGGCGTGTTTGGTATGCAAGTCATGGGCCTGGCGATCAGCCTCTATTTTGATGATGGCACCATGGATGCAGGCATTAAACTCTTACTGCACCGCGCGAGCTTAATCTTAACCTTGCCCGTGATTTTCTACGCCGCCCGACCTTTCTTTAAAGGCGCAACCCATGATCTAAAAAACCGCCGCTTTGGTATGGACACACCCGTCAGCCTAGGCATCAGCTTAGCTTTTACCGCCAGCGTATGGGCGGTGATCACTCAAACAGGCGAGATTTATTTTGATTCTGTGTGCATGTTTACTTTCCTCCTGCTCGGTGCGCGATATTTAGAGATTACTGCGCGCAAACGTGCGGCCGATAGCGCGGACATCGTCAGCCAAGTAAAGCCCACATTAGCAAGAAGGCTCAATGCAGACGGCCAAATAGAAATATTGCCAGCACTGGAGCTAAAAGTAGGGGATCACGCCCTAGTGCATGCAGGCGATACTGTGCCTGCAGACGGCACTATCATCGAAGGGGAAAGCAGTTTAGATGAATCGATCTTAACCGGTGAAAGCGCGCCAAAAATTAAAACAGTTCCAGCAAGCGTAATAGGGGGCAGCATTAATATCGATAGCCCTATTACCATAGAGATCACCCGCACGGGCGGTAAAACAGTTTTATCTGGCATTCAGCGATTACTAGATGAGGCACAACAAAGCAAACCGGCCATCGCTCAATTCGCCGACCGTATTGCAGGTGGGTTCGTGCTGGCGATAATCAGCTTAGCCACGGTCACAGGGATTTATTGGTTTAATCAATCGCCCGAACATTGGTTAGCGCCGACCATCGCCGTGTTAATTGTTTCTTGCCCCTGCGCGCTTTCTTTGGCCACGCCTGCCAGCATCACTGCCGCAGTCGGACGCTTAATGAAACAGGGCGTTATCATCAGCAATAAAACTGCGTTGGATGCCTTACATAAGCTGGATGTGATCTTTTTTGATAAAACTGGCACCCTCACGGAAGGCAAGCTCGCGCTACAAACCCACACTTTATTAGACCTACGCTTTAAAGACAGCCATTTAGCCATTTGCAGCGTCATTGAACAACATTCCGAGCACCCCGCCGCGCATGCGTTCATCTCGCACCCAACAAAAAAGACCGCTCATGCTGTGCAAAATATCGCCGGCAAAGGTTTAATAGCATCAGTCGATAATGAAATATATTACCTCGGCACTGCGGCTCATATTCAAGCGCAAACGGGCTTTGTTTTAGACACCTCCGTACTCAGCAAACAGGCACAGCTCACCCAAGTAATCTTAGCCAATGATCAAAATATTATTGCTGTTTATGGCCTAAGTGATGCCATCAAACCAGACAGCGCCAAGCTGATTAAATGGCTCAAACAGCATCACATCCAGCCCATCATGCTCACCGGCGATAACCTCACTACCGCTCAAAAAATTGCCGCAGATATTGGCATCGACACGGTTTATGCTGATCAATTACCCGCCGATAAGTTAGCCATGATGAAGGCGTATCAACAAGGCCAATATGCTACAAATCATGCTCAGCAGATCGTCGGTATGGTCGGCGATGGCGTCAATGATGCGGCAGTATTAGCGGGCGCTGATTGCGCCATTGCCACCCAAGGCGCTGCGGTGCTGGCCAGTGCGGGCAGTGATGTTTTATTGTTAACGCCCAAACTCAGCGCCATTCAAACCGCCATTGAAACCGCGCAAAAAACCCAACGCATCATCAAGCAAAATTTAATCTGGGCGGTGACGTATAACCTCTTAGCCATTCCAGCCGCAGCGATGGACTTTGTACCGCCTTGGGCTGCCGCGATAGGGATGTCTTTAAGTTCTTTATTGGTGGTGTTAAATGCACTGCGCTTACGGCGCGCTTAAATACGCCCGTAATTCACTCACAGCACCTTCTATCGCGCCATCATTAGTAATCAACTTATTGACCAAACTAAGTTGGCTTGCAAACGCTTGGTTTCGCGCAATGCGCTCATCGATATCTGTAGGCAGATCACGCCCTCTTTTTTTAATGCGCTCAGATAAATGCTCAACTTCAGCACGGATGCCGACAACCTTCACCGAAGGATAGATTTCTTTGGATATCTGAATATAAGCGCGTGAACCATTCACTAAAACCTGACGCCCTGCAGAGACATCCGCCAACACCGTTTTAGCAATGCCATATTGGCAACCATGTGCAGCCCAAGAAAATAAAAATAGCCCTGTTTCCAAATGTTCTTCAAATTGCGCAGGGCTTAACTCGATTTGCCCATCACCTGGCAGTGTTTCACGCGTAATGTATCGTTCGGCAATCATCAGTTCATTTTCCTTATCACCCTCCAGCAAGTGCTGCATTATGCTGTCTTTGCCCGCGCCTGATGCGCCCACGATATAATATAGGCCGCCAAGCGGCTTAGTGTTGTGCGGCGTTTCTTTGGGCAGAGGAATTTGTTCCAAGAGATGACTTGTCAGAATTATTTTTCGTAAGTATGCCAAAATAGGGCATACATAAACAACTCATTTTCACGCTGTGGATATTCTATTTTTACTCATCCCGCTCGCTGTCCTTATCGCCTTCATTATTGCGGCGGTGTTTTTCTGGTCGGTCAAATCGGGGCAATTTGATGATATGCAAGGTCCTGCACACACCATTTTAATGGATGATGATGCACCCAGCCCCGATAAAACAGCCCATAAAATAACCACTGCCGAAGACTCAAAACAAGCACGCCTAAATGACGACTAATCTAAAAATTAATTACATTGAACTGCCCGCCGCTGATTTTGAGTCCATAGAAACCTTTTATGAAACTGTGTTTGGGTGGCAATTCACTTCTTATGGGCCCCAATACCATGCCTTTAATGATGGCGCGATGGAAGGTGGGTTTTATAAATCTGATCAACACTCCAGCACCGATAACGGCGCCGCCTTAGTGGTTCTTTACGCAGATGATTTAGAAGCTGCGCGTGATAAAGTTTTAGCGGCAGGTGGCAAGCTTTGCAAAGAAATTTTTTCCTTTCCAGGCGGCCGTCGCTTTCAATTTACTGATCCAAACGGCAATGAGCTGGCTGTTTGGGCGCACACATAAAATCAGATGACTTTAGTCACATCACTCCAGCTGCGCAGCGATTCTAAATGTGAGTTATGCGGTGCCAGCAATAATTTAACCGCTTTTGCCGTTGCGCCTCATCAAAGCCAAAACGTGGATGAGAATATTTTAATTTGCGCGACTTGCAACGCACAAATTGAAGGCAATAATGAACTCGATGCACACCATTGGCGCTGCTTAAATGATTGTATGTGGAGCCCTGCACCTGCGGTACAAGTGATAACATGGCGCATGCTCACAAAGCTAAACAATGAACCGTGGGCGAGCGATGCGCTGGATTTACTCTATTTAGACGATGCCACTTTAAGCTGGGCAAAATCTGGTATCGAAGATGATGATTCACATTCAGTCAAACACCTAGACAGCCACGGCGTGATGTTAGCCGCGGGCGATACCGTGAACTTAACCAAAGATCTTACAGTGAAAGGGGCAAATTTTACGGCCAAGCGCGGCACGGCGGTGCGCGGTATTTCCTTAGTGGCTGATAACCCCAAGCACATCGAAGGGCGCATCAATGGCCAGCAGATTGTGATCCTCACTGAGTTTGTTAAAAAGGCTTAATCGAAAAGTGAGTGTGCTTTAATGTCTGATTGCTGCGCAACAAAAAAAACGAGAAAACAAGCCTGTCCATACTGTGGCGCCCTTGGTAACGCGGTTTCAAACACCACGATCATTCACCACCTAAAAGCGCCATGGCAATGGCAAGCAAACAATCAAAAGAACTATTTCTGCGCAGACACGCAATGTAATGTTGTGTATTTTAATCTTACCGGTTCAAACCTAAAGGAAAGCGACATTCGTACACTTGTCGGCATTAAACACATAAGCAACCCCCTCGCATTGGTCTGTTATTGCTTTAATGTCTCGCGAAAAAAGGCCTTAAAGAATCCTGAGATAAAAGCTTATGTCGCTGAAAAAACCAAAGAAAAACAATGTGCTTGTGAGATCCGCAACCCATCTGGAAAGTGCTGCTTAAGAGATTTTCCTTAAAGTGTAGCATCGGCTGAAACGCCTTATTTAATAAACCTACTCGGCGCTTAATATTTTAATTTTCTTGTCCAAAATTATCTTCAAAGCACGATTAGATGGGTAACCCCCCCATTCTTAAAGAGGCTTTAAAAGTAGAATATTAAGCCAAGGGTCAAATACCTACCTAAGTTTACAACTGCGCCCTCCTTGATACTGTTTAAGCCGAATAATCTTAATTAGGGCGGGCACTCGTAAAACGATTTCATCTGTTTAAACCAGCGTGAAAACCAATACCATTTGGCATAAAAAACCAATAAAAAAGGCAATGGTTCTGAGCAAAGGCACCTTAAACGTATACAATAAATAATGCGCTAGCCGTGCGAAGAAATACACCATGCAGGCTGTTGCCGTTAAAGGTGAGTTCGCGGTGGTAAGTTGAACTATCAACACCAACGGCGCAAATATCACCAGATTTTCTACCGCATTTTCATGCGCGCGCATCATTCTTTCTGCCCATTGCGCCTTGGGCCGTTTATCCGGCTGAGGGTTATACAACGCAGGCCAAATACGCCCCTCTGCCATTCGGTTCAAAATATAAGGCACCCAAAATGCTGCCGTCATCGCAAGGGTTAAAGTTAGCCAGTAGAGCTCATTTGTAAGATTGTTTTCCATTGGATTTCTGTCTTAAGTTAAAGGAAAAGCTAGCCTATCAGGTTGGGTTAATTTATATAAGTACGCACAAATATGTTGTATAGTGTCGTATTGTATACTGTAAAATCACCCTATGACAAAGACCATCAAAAGGAAGCTATCATGAGAAAACAACGGCATAAAGCATACACTGATTGTCCTGTTGAAGCTGCGCTCGATATGATCGGCGGCAAGTGGAAATCAATTGTTTTGTTTCGCCTGCTCGAAGACACCCACCGTTTTAATGAATTACGTCGCTTAATCCCCAATATCACCCAACGCATGTTAACCAACCAATTACGTGAACTGGAAAAAGATGGCTTGGTAAATCGCAAGGTATATGCACAAGTGCCGCCCAAAGTGGAATACTCTATTACTGAGTTTGGACAAACATTGGAGCCGGTTTTATTAGCGCTGACCCATTGGTCTGAGCAGGAGGTTTTGCCGAGGATGGAATCAAGGAACTCATCATGAGTGAGGGCGTAACTTGTAAAGTTTCATCCTTTCAAATAACAATATTAAGATATGTTATATTTTCCTAAACAAGTTTTAAGAAAATTATTGGAATGTTTTATATGTCAAAGAAAATTGTTTTTGGGAAATCTCCATTTGAAGAACTCCACCACATATTTAACCTAACTAAAGCAGACCTTGATGAAAAAAAAGTTCGCCTTTTCCCCGCTGGAAATACCGAACATGAAATTCACACTACTTCTATATTTTTATCTTCACTATGTGCAGTCAAAGAGTTTCGTGAAGATTTATTTTGCTCAATTGGCATAAAGAAAATAACAAATAATAACGTACAGCTTCATGCTTACAATGAAATCACTAATGAGTCTAAAAAAGAAAGAGTGGATGCACTAATCGTTATTACAACTGGGAAATATTCCCCCATTATCGAATGGGCTGCTTTTATTGAAACAAAGCTTGGTACCACCAAATAGAACAACCTCAAATAAATAGATATGTAGATTTTGCTCAAAAAATCGGAATCACAAATATTATAACATTATCAAATGAATTAGTTACTTCACCAAAGCACAGTCCTGTAGTAACCAGAAAAAAATCTATTAAACTGTTCCATTGGTCTTGGGCGTATATAAAAGTAACTGCGGGAAGATTAATTAAAAGCAACATAATTACTGATGAAGATCACGTCTATATATTGACAGAATTAAGACGATATTTAGATAGCCACAAGAAAATATCGCATTTTGTAAGCATGGGCTCAAATTGGAAAGAATCTGCGGATAGTCTACGAACTGGTAATCTAAACAATACCCAAATCAACAACATTATTGATGCTTTAGTTCAAGAAGAAAAAGACAACGGACTACAATTAACTGATGCAACTGGACACCACATTGAACTAATTACTAAAGGTGATCGTAAAGAAGAAATCAAGGAAATGTTGAGAAAAACTCAATCATGCATTTCTAAGTATCAAATCTCTCAAGATAAAAACTGCACTTTCTCAGTCAAAATTGATTTCAAATTAAGAGAAATACGCTGCTCTACTTTATTTTCTATTCACAAAGGAAAAGCACAAGCTCAAACAACAAAATTAATAAGGTTATTAGAAGTGGGCTCTGGAATTAACGATACGATCATTGTCGATGCAATTTACCCAAGAAACAAATCGTTGTATGGAAATGTTTCCTTAAATGACTTAGTTAATCAAAAGTCTCTAGGCAAATCATATTCAATATTAAACAAAGATTTTGGAGATGAGATAAAACATTTTGAAATAAAAATTATTGGTGACCTAACAGCGCAAAAATTTCGAAGCAGTAAATTATTTATCATTGAATTAGAGCAGTACTCAATACGTTTTGTTGAGCAAGTAATGCAAGCATTGATAAATTAACCGGAATCAACAAACCATTTTCTAACTTAACGCAACATCCCAGCATTGCCGCACATCGCCAAACCAATGCGCTCGATTTCTTCCCAGATATCTTTAGCGTTACAGGCTTTTTGACCTTTGCTCATGGAATCTAAATCCGTCATCTTGCTGTGGATGCGCAACCAGCCCATGTGGCTAACGCGCCCCAAGGCGCTGTTGATTAAACGCTCTCGGCTGGACCAAATGCCTAAGCGTTTATACATGGCTTGAACGGGTTTCCCCTGCGCTTTAATGTGCGAGAGAGACAACAACTTAACGGTTTCCCTTGAGAGCGCAGAAAGAATTAATATCGGCTCAACCTTCTCGCCTTTTAAGCTCAACAAAATTCGCACCGCTCTGGATGCTTGGCCTAACAAGCAGGCATCAACAAAGGCATAATTGGTGAAACGCGCTTGGTCTGAAATTAAAGTTTGCACTTGTTCAGCACTTAATATTTCATCTTTACTGTGCAAGGCTAGGAAATTAATCTCTTGGGCAGCCGCAAGTAAATTACCTTCGACATAATGCGCGATGATTTTTGCCACCCCAGACTCTGCTCGCACGCCCACTTGTTGTAAGCGGCTTTCTATCCAATTAATGATTTGATAGGCTTGCACTTTGGGCGCTTCCACGTTCGCACCTGCGGCATCTAAAGCCTTAAACCATTTGGTGTTTTGTGCACGCTTTTCGATGTCGCCACTGATCAGAATGAAGATGGTATCGGGCGCGGGTGACTGGGCATACGCCATCAACGTTTTGCCGCCTTTATCGCCCGGCTTGCCCGTGGGCATACGCAATTCGATGATGCGTTTTTGTGCGAACAAGGAAAGCGCTTGGCTACTTTCTAGTAAAGTATCCCAATTAAAGCCTGTTTCTACGTTAAGGCGTTCGCGCTCTATATAACCTTCCGTCTTTAAGTAAGCACGTAAATCATTCAGCGCTTCTTCGACAATCAGCGTCTCTGCGCCGAACAAATGATAAATAGATTGTGGGCTAGATTGGTTTTTAAGCTGAGCGGGAGAAAGTTTCAAACCTTGGGTTTTGGCTGCTTACTTAATTCGGCTAATGCGTCTTAACATCGCGCTGACCAATTCTTTTTGCATGTCTTCTTTTAAGAACGCTTCTTCGCGCTCGAATAATAAAATATTCGCCACATCATAAGCCAAAACACGGCTTTGACTAAGCTGATGCTTTTGCACGCTGTTTTCCTGTGCATCAATGATGTCGTAATCGACTGTGTAATTCAGTTTATAGCTGGTCGCAATGCCGTTGCCATTGGTGGCATTCACTTCTTTTTCGTAAGTCGTTTTGCTCATATCCAACACCGCCACGCCATCAGCCTCATCGACAATCGCTACGCTACTAAACGCTAAAGCATCGCCAACTTTTTCGATTAATTCCACATCATTGCCAGCAATATGCATGCGCAATAAGCTATCAGGTACATTGATCTTGCCACGTAAATGAAAGCCGCAACCTGCACTGAATAAGCTGGCCGCTAGAATGAATAAAATAATTGAGCGCTTGAATAAATGCATAAGTTTTGAGTAATGTCAGTTTTAGGTTGATGGCTTCATTATAACGATTGTGCTGCTGGATTTGTACGCGCTAAGCAACAATATTAACTAATCGCCCCGGCACAACAATCACCTTCTTAGGTGCTTGCCCATCTAAATGGCGCATCACGCTGCCCCTTTTAAGCAACAATGTTGACTAACCGCCCAGGCACAACAATCACCTTCTTAGGTGCTTGCCCATCCAAATGGCGCATCACGCCTTCTGTAGCCAGCGCGATTTCTTCAATCTCATCTTTACTCGCCTCAGCAGGCACTTCAATCGCATCGCGTTTTTTGCCGTTGACTTGGACAACAAGCGTCACCGTATCGGTGACTAAAGCGCTTTCATCGAGTTTCATCCAAGGCGCATCAATCACATCACCGTCATTGCCCAACGCCTGCCATAATACATGCGTGATATGAGGTGCAATCGGCGCCAGCATTTTGAGCATTGCCATATTGGCCTCACAAAAAGCAGCATCTAAGGCCGCGTTTTGCCCGACATCAATTTTCTCTAAGGCATTGAGTAAAGACATCGCCGCCGCGACCACCGTATTAAATTGATTGCGCTGATAATCATGTTCAACTTTTTTGAGCAGCGTGTGCAGCTCATTACGTAATGCTTTAGCCGCCTTATCTTCAACTTTAGCCCAACCCGAATTATCTAGTTTTACCGTATTCGATTTTAGGTTGTCTATATTATTATTCACCAATGCCCACCAACGGCGCACGAAGCGATGCGCGCCGGCTACGGCATCATCATTCCACTCCAAAGATTGCTCAGGCGGCGCGGCAAACATCACAAACAGACGCACGGTATCGGTGCCATAGCGGTCAATCATTGACTGTGGATCAACCGTATTGCCCTTAGATTTCGACATCTTAGTGCCGTCTTTAAGCACCATGCCTTGGGTGAGCAGTTTTGTGAACGGCTCGTCGCTATCAATCAAGCCTTCATCCCGCATGAGCTTGTGGAAAAAACGCGCGTAAAGTAAATGCAAAACAGCATGTTCTATACCACCGACATATTGATCCACCGGCAGCCAATAATTAGCGCGCTCATCGAGCATGGCGGTATCGTTATCTGGGCAAGTGTAGCGCGCGAAATACCATGATGATTCGAAAAAAGTATCAAAGGTATCGGTTTCTCTGTGCCCAGGGGCATCCGTGCCTGGCACATTAACGTTTATAAAGTTAGGGTCAGATTTAATCGGTGAATTCACCCCTGAAAACGCTACGTCTTCAGGCAAAGTGACGGGTAAATCTGCCACAGGGACAACGTGCAAACCTTCGTCTTCATCATAGACAATCGGAATCGGGCACCCCCAATAACGCTGACGCGACACCCCCCAGTCTCGCAGGCGATAATTCACTTGGCGCTTACCTTTGCCTATGTTTTCCATGTGCGCAACAATCGCTTCAAAGGCATCTTCGAAATTCAAGCCATCAAATTCGCCCGAGTTAACCACCACGCCTTCTTTGCTGGTGAAGGCTGCTTTTGTGAAATCATGCGCTTCACCGTTAGGCGCAATCACTGGACGAATTTCAATATTGTGTTTATTCGCAAATTCCCAATCCCGAATATCATGCGCAGGCACCGCCATCACTGCGCCCGTGCCATAGCCCATCAACACAAAGTTTGCCGCCCAAATTTCAACTTTTTCGCCTGAAATCGGATGCACGGCCTCAATACCCAGCGCTATGCCCTTCTTCTCCATGGTTTCCATGTCGGCTTCGGTGGTTTTAACATGGCTACATTCTTCAATAAATGCCGCGACTTCAGGGTTGTTTTCAGCCGCCGCTTTAGCCAAGGGGTGTTCAGCCGCAACGGAAACGAAAGTCACGCCCATGATAGTATCAGGCCGTGTGGTATAAACCGCTAAAGCATCGTATCCTGGCACCTCAAATTCAAATTCTAAACCTTCAGAGCGGCCAATCCAGTTACGTTGCATGGTGCGCACCGCTTCAGGCCAACCGTCTAAGCCGTCAATATCTTTTAAGAGTTCTTCGGCGTATTTTGTGATAGAAATAAACCACTGCGGAATTCTTTTACGCTCAACCAAAGCACCTGAGCGCCAACCACGGCCATCTACCACTTGCTCATTGGCCAATACTGTTTGCTCAACTGGGTCCCAGTTCACCTCAGCCATTTTTTTATACGCCAAGCCTTTTTCAACCAGTTTGGTGAAAAACCATTGCTCCCACTTATAATATTGCGGCGTACACGTTGCCAGCTCGCGGCTCCAGTCATAAGCAAAGCCCAAACTTTTGAGCTGTGTTTTCATGTAAGCGATGTTCTCGTAAGTCCATTTAGCGGGCGGCATTTTATGTTTAATCGCCGCATTTTCAGCAGGCAAACCAAATGCATCCCAACCCATCGGTTGCAATACGTTCTTGCCAAGCATACGCTGATAACGGCTGATCACATCGCCAATCGTATAGTTACGCACATGACCCATGTGGAGCTGCCCTGACGGATACGGCAGCATCGATAAGCAATAGAATTTCGGTTTATCACTGATTTCAGTGACTTTAAAGCTCTGCGCTTCATCCCAATAAGCCTGCACATCGGCTTCTATTTTGGCAAAATCGTATTCCTTCGTCATCGTTTATCGCGTAAATTAGCTAGCATCATAAAGATCGCGATTTTACCTGATGCGCCTGTTTAATTTCATCTATTCACATTAAGACTTCACGCCCACATGACGATACACATTGAACAAGAAATAAAGCTCACTGCTGCCAATGAGCCTATTTTAGAGAAAATTCGGCTTTCTAAATGTGTTCAAGATGTTCTTCTCGATAAAAAAGACGCCTTTGAACCCAAAACCTTTGCCGCGATTTATTACGATACACCTAATTGGACTTTACGTGATTTAAGATGGTCGCTGCGTACCCGCACCGAAGGCACGCGCCACATGGCCGCTTTAAAACGAGGTAATGACATCATTAATGGTTTATCTAGCTGTGAGGAGATTGAACAAGCTATTACTGAAAGTTTTACGAGTGTTGGCGCGCTGCCTCAAGGCGATATTGCTCAAGCCTTACAAGCGGAATTACCAAAGAGTACGCCTCTGCTCAGCAACATTCGAACCACCATGCAACGCTGCAAAGGTATCTTGCAGATTAGCGACACGCGCATTGAGATGGTCACCGATGCAGGCCATATTGAAGGCAATGGCCAACAACAAAGCTTATTTGAGGTCGAACTTGAATTATTGCAGGGCGATTTACAGGCAAAACCTGTTCAGTTGTTTGTGGCAAATTTAATTCAACAGTTCTCACTTACCCCCTCTAAAGTGTCTAAACACCAAATTGGTTTGGCCTTTTTTACTTGATTTTGCCGCTGAACGCCACCTAAACCAATGATGACTCAATAAATACAATTAATTGAATCAGGCTGATTTATGCGCGCGTAACTGATAAAATGTTTGATTCAGTTGTTACTAAACGCAAAGGTATAAAAATATGCGTTGTGCTGCCGCATTGGAACACAAACACTGTTCGATATTTGGAAATACAATAGAGACTTATTAAAAGTCGTTTTCTTCACGTACATATAACGTGAGGCGAATAAAATACGTTATTAGACAGGTTTAAAACCATGAAAAACACTCTTAAATTATTCAGTGCCTTGATGCTAGTCCTTGGCTTATTCTCAACAGCTCACGCGGCCAGCATCGATTCGAGCAATGCCTTTGCATTATCTCAAACAACGACAGACGCACCTGCTGAAGGCGAGGAGCCTAAGAAGCCCGCCGAAGAAGAAGAGCCTGATTGCTAAGTTTTTTATGGCGCATCGCTATAAAATCTACTAAAAAACTACAAAATTTGAAAACCCTATTGCTAGCCTTGTCGTACGCTGGCGGTAGAATCAAATCGAGCGTCTTAATTTTAAGGCGCTTTTATTATAAAAATTAATCAAACAAATCTATTGGAGGATATTATGATTAAAACAACAAAACTATTACTAGGTGTTTCTTTAGCGGCCTTATTGGGCGCGTCATCTGTTGCAAATTCAGCTAGCCATGGTGATGGCAAGCCTGTTGGCATTGGTTCTGCTGACCAAATGAGCGTTGAATTTACCGTTGATGGTAAAACAATGAGCATTAGCCGTAACCAAGATAACGCGAATATGGTGGACGAGAAATTCAACAAGACTTCACGTCCTTGCCCACCTTTCTGCATCCAACCTGCTATTTTAGCACCAGGTGTTGAAACCATCGCTGAGTTAGAGATGATTCATTACATCAAGGGTATGTCTGAAGGCCATGCGGTTGTTGTTCAAGATTCACGCACACCTGATTGGCACGCACGTGGCCATATCCCAGGCACTGTCAGCATTCCTTGGACTAAGCTTGCAACTAAAGCGGGCGCAACAGTTATCGATATCTCTGAAATCTTCACTGAGAGTTTTGGCGTAGTAGAGAACGAAGGCATCTTCGATTTCAGTAATGCTAAAACTTTAGTGATGTATTGCAACGGCATGTGGTGTGGTCAATCTCCTGCATCAATCCATACTTTATTAAGCTTTGGTTATCCTGCGCACAAAATCAAATGGTATCGTGGCGGCATGCAAGATTGGGAAGTATTAGGCTTAACGGTTGTTCAGTAAGCTAACGTAAGTTTTTAAGCCACTTATTGGCTTAGCAAACATGACGAAAAACCGCAGTCATTGACTGCGGTTTTTTTATGCCTAAATTTTGTCTGGTTTGATTCCAATGACTATCCGTATGAACAATACTGTCTGATTATGACGCTGCGTGATCAGTGAAAATCCCTAAAAGATTGCCGCGCTTCGCTCGCAGTGACGAAGAGTATTTGGCTCATAAATCTCGGTGTTGAACCTGCACATTTTTAACGACTTGCTTAAACCGATTGGCCAACTGACTAACCGTATACACCGAACGATGCCGTCCACCCGTACAGCCCACCGCAATGGTTAAATAACTACGATTATCTGCTTCAAAAGCAGGCAGCCACTTCGCCACAAAGGCTTCAATATCATCACACATTTCGATGACCTTCGGCTTAGATTCCAAGAATTTTATAATATCTTCATCTGTACCATTTAAATGACGAATATCCTCTTCCCAATACGGATTCGGTAGGCAACGTACATCAAAAATAAAATCTGCGTGACTGGGCGGCCCATGCTTAAAGCCGAAAGATTCAAAAGCCAACATCACGCCCTGCTGTGTCTTGCCCACGCTTAGGCGCACTTGCTCCCGTAATTCATGCGGCGTAAGCTGACTGGTGTCAATGACTTGGCTGGCGCGTTGTCGCAATGGCTCCAGCAAGCTAATTTCTTGCTTGATGCTTTGTGTCAGCGTGCTGATCAAGCCTGATAAAGGGTGTTTTCGGCGTGTTTCACTGTAACGCCTAATTAAAGTCTCGGGTTGAGCTTCAATGAAGATAAGTTGATCGATCTCTGATAAAAAATCTGTGCCTAAATCTTGTGCTTGCAATGCACTTAGAAAATCTAGATTTCTAGAATCTATACTTACTGCAGCTTGCTTGAATTGTTTAGACGTGGCTTCAAACTGCCGCGCAAATTCAGGCAACAAGGTTAAAGGCAAATTATCAATACAATAAAAACCCATATCTTCTAAGGATTGCAAGGCAACACTTTTTCCCGCGCCTGACAAACCACTGACAACAATTATTTTTTGTTGCTTATCTAACATATCTTAAGGCCCCAATCTTAAAAATAACGAAGGCAAGCCGATCAAGCTTGCCTTCACCTTATAGAAGACTCATCGCGAGCCTCATACTATTATTGCATCAAAGAAGCTAACCCATAGCATGTTTAAGCCCGCCATCACTTCGATGGTGGTCGGTTAATTTTGCCTTATGCTTCAGTACCTGCCTATCTAATTTAGCGCTCATTAAATCAATCGCTGCATACATATTTTCCGCATCCCCCGTGGCGTGAATAGACGCGCCTTTGGTGTGAATATTAGCTTCAGCGAAGTTCGTTTCTTTTTCTATATGCAACACCACTTGTGCATTGGTAACGTGATCAAAATGCTGAATGATCTTGTCCATTCTTTCCTTCACATGCGCGCGAAGGGCTTCGGTGATGTCTAGGTGTTGACCGCTAATAGAGATTTGCATAGTACGCTCCTTTAATATGTGAACGGCATGCCGCCCACGGGTTAACAGATTTCCGCGACGCGGAAACGAGAAAGTTTAAAAAATGTTTAGAGAACACGCGTTCGAGACAATGCAACAAACTTGAAGAAGCTTGAAAAAGAACGATATTTAAGGCTGTAAGGTGTTGGCTGCGCGAATAATCTGCAGCGAATGAAGGGGGTATTTTTGTGGCGAGAAGGCTAAGCTTCATCTGCCACTATATTTTGGATAAATCTCATACTGACTAATTTATACCACCGATGGACACCAAAGAAAAGAAGATTTGAAATTTAACTTCCAAGCGCTCATCCGGTTCGGTTTATAAATTAAAATCATCGCCTAAATAAGCCGATCTCGCGCGTTTATCGGCCAGAATTTCAGCGGGTGTGCCGCCGACCAAAACCTTACCATCCGTCAGGATGTAAGCGCGGTTACAAATGCCCAAGGTCTCGCGCACGTTGTGGTCGGTAATCAATACGCCAATGCCGCGCTTTTGCAGCATTCGAATCACGCGTTGGATATCTTTCACTGATAAAGGGTCGATGCCTGCAAAGGGTTCGTCCAATAAAATAAATGAAGGCTCTAAAGATACCGCACGGGCAATCTCCACGCGGCGGCGCTCACCGCCAGAAAGCGTCACGCCTAGCGCGTGTTGCTTGTGTTCAACACCAAACTCTTCCATCATTTTATACGCAAAAGCCTTGCGCGATTCTGCATTCCCTTTGCCCGTCGCTTCAAGCACAGCGAGGATATTTTCTTCAACCGTTAAGCGCCGAAAAATAGAGGCTTCTTGTGGCAAATATCCCACCCCTAAGCGCGCACGTTCATGCATCGCCATGCTACCGATGGCTTGATCATTATAATAAACTTCGCCAGCATTATGCTGGATCAAGCCAATCAGCATATTAAAGCTAGTAGTTTTGCCCGCACCATTCGGGCCGAGTAAACCCACCACTTCACCGCTAGACACCTCTAAGGTGACTTGATCAACACTGGTTTTGCCTCGGATAGTTTTAACTAAATCTTTGCCTATTAAGGTATTCCCTTCTAGCGCTGTATTCGCCTGATTTGATGCTGATTGCACGCCCATTATTTTAAACCGTTTACTTTGTTTTTTTACGCGGCTTGATCACTAAGCGCGGACGATTACTGCTGGATTCTTCAATCACTTCCTGAACTTTATCCCCAACCGTTTCAAGTGCCGCTTCGAGCTCTTCTTCACTCATGTTACTCGTGTCTACGGTTTGCTGTATCACACGCGCAGGCTTGGTTCTTGGCCCACTTTTCACGTTTACCTTTTCCGTCGCCATGTTGTAAGTAATGCGTTTGCCTGTGATGGTGTTAGCGTCTTGAGTGACTTTCGCACGGTTCTGCAGAATCACGATTTGCTTTGCATCATCCAATTCAATGCGCAAAGCAATACCGACCATATCGGTATCGCTGTCATCTGGCCGTTGCAAAAATTTTGCAGGGTTACCGCGCGCAATCACGCGCTCAAGTTCACCGTCTTTAACGTACGCCACAATCTCATCGGCATATAAACGAATCGAACCTTGCTGATACACCACATTGCCACGGTAAGTTCTCACGCCTGTTTGAAAGTCCAAATCAAACTCATCCGCATCTAAGGTGGCGGGTTGGCTTTGGTCTGTCGATAAAGCATAGCTAGGCATCGCCATGCTAAACGCGGCGCAAAAGCTTAGAATAGTAAGAATCTGTTTGTTCATAATGTGAGTAACATAGTTGAGCCTATTACTTATATTTTAAGGCTTAAGGCTTGAGTTTGATGCGCATTCGGTTAGTGGTGGCCGCGCCACCTAATTGCTGCCCCTGACTGCGAATGACTTTAACATTTTCGGTTAATAATATCTCTGTGCCATCAGAAAATAACCAGCCTGAATCTGCATAAATATGGGTAGGGCTACCGTCTTTATCCGTCTGGGTTAAATGCGGCTTATCTAACAAGGCTTTGTTGTCTAATGGGTAGTGCACTAAGCGATCAGCCTCAAGCTGATATTGCTTGCCTTCCTCATCCACACCATAAGAAGTGAAATATTCAACGTAATAATCAGGATCATTAGAAGCGACTTTTTCTGATTCAATTTCAGGGTCGCCCACTAAAACAAATTGCATCCATAACGTTAACATTAGCAACATGCCCAATACGGCAAACATCACCACATTATGTTTATCCAATAAACCGTTCATTAATTACACCACACCCGCTCGTAATAAATCATGCGTGTTTAGCGCGCCCAGCACCTTATTTTGCGCATCGGTAATGAACACTGCGTTAATAGCGTGCGGACCGTGCACGGCGTGCTCGCGCATGGTCTTAACCACTTCCGCTGCCAACGTATCGGCAGGCACGCTGTAAGGTGAGGCTGTCATCACTGCTTTGGCCAGCGTCGTCTCTGGATCAAAAGACTGGCTTAAGGTTCGGCGTAAATCGCCATCCGTAAAGATGCCAATGAGTTTTTGCTCGGCATCTATAATACCCGCCATACCTAAAGATTTACTGGTCATTTCTAAAAGCAATTCTTTAAAGCTTGCGTCTTCATTCACCAATGGAATGTCTGCGCCTGTGTGCATAATGTCAGAGACATACATCAATAAACGCTTGCCCAAAGTGCCACCTGGGTGCGTGCGCGCAAAATCTTCTGCTGAGAATCCGCGTGATTGTAATACGGCTACCGCCAAAGCATCGCCCATGGCTAACGCCGTGGTGGTGCTGGCGGTGGGGGCTAAATTATGCGGGCAAGCTTCGCGCTCAACGCTCACATCTAAATGCGCATCTGAGCTACGCGCTAATTCTGAATCGGCATTGCCCGTTAAAGACACGAGTTTTACGCCCATGCGCTTAACAATCGGTACGATGGTTAACACTTCAGGGGTCGCGCCAGAATTTGATAATGCGATGACGAGATCGGGCGGGGTGATCATGCCTAAATCGCCATGGCTGGCTTCCCCAGGATGCACGAAAAAAGCCGGCGTGCCGGTACTGGCCAACGAGGCCGCAATTTTGTTACCGATATGCCCTGATTTACCCATGCCGATAACCACCACTCTGCCGGCGCAAGCAGTAATTAACTCGCAGGCTAATGTGAACTGATCATCTATGCGCGCACGCACGCGCTGCATCGCTTCGATCTCAATATCGAACACCTGCTGACCATCAATAATAAAAGACATAAACGCCACTAAAAGGAATCTAGCCGCATTATAAAACAAAAAGCCCTCCACGATGGGAGGGCTATTCAAACATTGACAAGATAATTTTGCCGTTTGATAGGTGCCTTACAGGATTATTTAAGGACGAACATAGGCATAACCCTGCTCTTGTAATTCCATAATACGCGCCACGCCAGCTTTCACTTGCTGAACACCTTCTAATAACACAGGCGTATGCCCAGATTTCTTGGCCACTTTGGCCATGGTATTACCGCAAGCACTAAAAGTGATTTCAGACATCGCCAAGCTTTCTACGCGATCAGACTGACCGCTCTTTTTAGTCAACAAGCTCAAACCAGGGCCATATGCAACGATTTCAATCTCAACATCATCTAGGCCATACATTTTCTGCAAATTGACCGCATTATTCAAGGCAATTTTCTGGGTGCGTGGATCATCTGTGCTGACTTGAATGACAATTTTATGGGGTGCATCCGAACCCGCCATCGCTTTTAAGGGCAAACAAGCTGCAAGTAATGTAAATAATAGGGCTTTCAAATAACGTGATTTCATGATCTATCCTCTTTGGTTTTAAATGATTGGCGCCTTGCTAAACGCTCTTTACGAATATTCTTAGAATACTTCTCTTATGAGAAGTTCCATTGTATGCTATTTGTAAATTCCCACTCAATACAAATTTCATGCGATATTTACACACAATGGTGCGCGTTAAAGATTTAAACGCGGCACTGGCCTTTTATCAAGGTGCTTTAGGTATGGTGCAAACTCGGCGCTCCGATTACGAAAAAGGCCGTTTCACCTTAGTTTTTTTAGCCGCACCGGGCGATATGCCTGAGGCTGAGCAAATAAAATCGCCTGTGATTGAACTCACGCATAATTGGGATACTGAAGAGTATGACGAAGGCAGAAATTTCGGGCATCTTGCCTTTGAGGTCGATGATATTTACGCGACTTGCCAAAAACTGATGGATAAAGGCGTAGTGATTAACCGCCCGCCACGCGATGGTTATATGGCCTTTGTGCGCTCGCCAGATAATATTTCTATTGAGCTGCTGCAAAAAGGCAATGCCTTAGCGCCAACTGAGCCTTGGGCATCGATGGAGAATATTGGCCATTGGTAACGCGTTAATCTGCACAGATGCCGAGCACAAGCACGCCATAAACACGGCGCTTCATCTAACTTTCTTCGGGTACTTCTGTTTATGCGGGATCACCCCGCGTACGCCGCCTTGCGGATTTTCTATATCGCCCGCGTATCTTGGCATCATGTGAACATGCACATGCGGCACGGATTGCCCCGCCGCCTTGCCCACGTTAATGCCTAAATTATAAGCATCAGGCTGATAATGCTTATCGATGATGATTTTCATCTCATCCACCAATGCCCAAATCGCTTGTTTCTCTTCGGTGGTGGCATCAAAATATTCAGCTACATGACGCTTAGGCATCACCAAGCAATGCCCTGGGCTGACAGGGTTGGTATCAAACGTGGCATAAGCGAGATCGTTCTCAATCTCTAAATCTGGTTGAGTGCAAAAATGGCAGTGAGTGGCTTGTGTCATGAGTGTTTTGTAGGAAAGCGATATCACGAAGGGTAACGTGATGCGAAATGGATAACAATAGCG